>JBFYYH010000001.1:0-3515 GCA_041310125.1 Syntrophaceae bacterium
CGGCCGGCCGCAGCGGATGCAGAACCGGGCGTCCGGGGGGAGGTTCTCCCCGCAGCCCGCGCATTTGCGGAAGATCAGGAGCTGCTGGCCGCACTGAGGGCAGAACTTCGCCTCCTTCCCGACCGGAATGCGGCAGCCGGGACAGGGGAACTCCTCCGGCGCGTCCGTCCGTCCGGGTCC
The DNA here is from genome assembly GCA_041310125.1 of Syntrophaceae bacterium. GTDB lineage: Bacteria > Desulfobacterota > Syntrophia > Syntrophales > UBA5619 > JAKAFS01. The sequence continues at coordinate 181 of JBFYYH010000001.1, forward strand.
GCTCTTGAAGGCTTCGGAAAACATCGCCGGCATCATGAAACCCATCCCCATCCCGAGGCCCGCGCCCGCCTCGCCCTGCGACTGGGCGGCGCTCTCCATCGCCATGGCGGCCTTCATCTTCAGGAGCTTGTTCATGTCGTCGAAGACACCCAGGCGGCTCTTGTCGTCGATCGCCTTCTGGACCTCCGGGGGCGGCGTGATGGAATTGATGTAGAGGTCCGCAAGCCCCAGCCCAAACTGAGTAAAATCGCTCTGGAGGATCGTCTTGAGCTCGCCGGACAGCTCGTCGTAGCGGGCCGGGAGGTCGAAGATCGTGTCGATCTTCTCCCCCATGAAGTCGTTGAAGCGGGAGACGATCACCCGGTTGAGGTATTCGGAGATCGCCTCCGTCGTGAAGACCCCCTGTGTCCCGACGAGGCGGTTGATGAAGAGGATCGGCTGGAGGATCCGGAGGTTGAAGACGCCGAAGGCCCGCAGGCGGATCAGACCGAGTTCCCGGTCCCGGAAGGCGACCGGGTCGCGGGTTCCCCAGGTGAGGTTGGGGAAGACCTTCATGTTCGTGAAGTAGACCTCCGCGCGCAGCGGGCTCGTCATCCCCCAGGGGATGCTCAGCACCTTCGTGAGGAGGGGGATGTTGGCCGTCTTGAGGGTGTGCCTCCCCGGGCCGAAGGCGTCGAAGGCGCGGCCGTTGTAGAAGAAGACGGCGGCCTGGCTCTCCCGGACGATCATCTGGGCGCCCCATTTGATCTCGCCGGAGCCCGCCTCCGGGATCCGGTGGACCAGCTCCTTGCCCGATTCGTCAAACCACTCGATCACTTCCAGAAATACGACGTTGTTTGTTCCCATGATTCACCCCCGCGGATCGTTCGGAGAAGGGGCGATTGCCGGATGAAATCGCCAACGGCACAAAACTATAGAGGCGAGCCGCCGTGAAGTCAAGTCAATAGGGGGTTTGCTATTTGGACGGGAATATTGTAGAGGTGAGGCCATGAAGAAGCGGCCGGATGGATATGCAGGGACCTACCAGGGGATGGCGCTGATCGCCGATCCCATCTACCGCTACGCCTCCTTCACGGTCCCTTCGCCCGGCCAACCCGAGGAGAGGACGGAGAAGGACCTGATCGATTCCCCCTGGGTTCAGCGCCTCCGCCGGATCTACCAGCTCCAGAGCGCGCGCTGGGTCTATCCGGCGGCCGAGCACACCCGCTTCCAGCACTCCCTGGGAACGATGCACATGGCGGGCGGGTTCGGGCGGCACCTCTACCCGTCGCTGAAGGAGGTCTGCCCGGACGCCCCCTCCGCGAATTGCGTGGAGGAACTCCTCCGGGTGGCCGGCCTGCTCCACGACGTGGGCCACGGCCCCTACGGCCACTTCTTCGACGACCATTTCCTCGACCGCCAGGGCCTCACCCACGAGGACCTGGGGAAGAAGATCATCGCCCGGAAGCTGGGACGGATGATCGGCCGGATCAGCCGGAGCCCCTCGGGGCCGTTTGCCCGGGGCGAGGCGCTCGACCCCGCGGCCGTCGCCTTCCTGATCCGGATGCCGGAGGAGGGGGATGGAAGCGCCCCCCGCTGGCTCCAGCTGCTGCGTCAGCTCTTTTCCGGGATCTACACGGTGGACAACCTCGATTACGTCCAGCGGGACGCCTACATGACCGGTTACTCGCTGGACATCGTGGACATCGACCGGCTCCGCCACTACAGCTTTTTCACCCGGGACGGCCTCGCCCTGCACCAGGCCGGCGTCTCGGCGCTCAGCCGCTTCCTGAACGCCCGGCTGAACCTTTACGCGAACGTCTATTTTCACCGGACCACGCGGGCGCTCGACCTGCACCTCGAGGAGATCTTCCGGGAAACGATGGGCGTGCTCCTGCCCGCGAACCCGGCCGAGGACCTCGACGCCTATCTCGCCTGCGACGAATGGCGCCTCTTCTCCGCGGTCCGCGGGTGGCTCGACAGCGGCGATCCGCGAAAACGGAGGCTCGGGCGGGAATGGGATAAGCTCCACCGCCGCGAGGTGAAGTGGAAGATGTCCTTCTCCGCGGAGCTCTCCGTCGATCAGATTCAGAAGGGGACCCGCTTCTCGGGGGCGGCGGACTACGAGCGGCAGATCCGCGCCTTTCTCCCGGCTTCCCTACGGAACAAACCCTTCCGCGTCGATCTGGCGACGCAGGACCCGCGGCCGATCAACCCGATGGCCGAGTCGGAGAAGCGGGTGAACATCTTCAGCCCCGGCGCGGGAACCACCTCGCCCGAACCCCTCCGGGACATCTACCGCTTCATCCCGGCCCGGGTCGTCCATTTCCGGGTCTATTCCCTGAACCACGACCACGACGACGTCCTCGCCCGCGCGGCGGAGCGGACCCTCGAAACCGTGGAAGGGTCTTCCAGGACGAATATCTGACGATGGCCATCGATCCGGAAACCACCGACATCACCCTTTTTGTCCGGACCTCCGACGAGGAGATCGCCCGCTGGGACCGCCGGCGCATCGCCGAGGCGCTGATCCGGGAGGCCGGGGTTGACGAAGGGACCGCCGAGGCGATCAGCCGGGAGGTGGAGAAGCAGATCGTCTCCTCCGGGATCGGCCTCTTAACGACGGCGCTCATCCGGGAGCTGGTGGACGCCAAGCTGATCGAACGGGGCATGGAGCAGGCCCGGCGCCTGCACGCCCGCCTCGGATTCCCCCTCTACGATGTCCGCCGCCTCATCTTTCACCGCAACAAGGAAAACGCCAACGTCCCCCACGCACCGGAGGGGACGGGCCTGGCCCTCGTGGAGGGGATCAAGCGGGAGTTCGCCCTCCACGACGTCTTTTCCCGGGAGGTGGGGGACGCCCACGTCTCGGGGGATCTCCACCTGCACGGCCTGGGCCACGTCGACCGGCCCTACAGCGCATTCCTGTCGCTCGAATACCTCAAACGGTTCGGTCTCAAGCTGCCCCATTCCGTCACCGTCGCCGGGCCCGCGCGGCACGCGGAGGTGCTCCTCGCCCACATGGTCCGTTTCGGCGCGTCCCTCCAGGGGCATTTTGCCGGGGTGATCGGCTGGGACGCCGTCAACCTCTCCTTTGCCCCCTTTCTTACGGGAATGGGGGAGAAGGAGGTCGAGCAGTTCGCCCAGATGCTGGTCTATGAGTTCTCCCAGCTCACCTCCGCGCGCGGGGGGCAGGCGATGTTCACCGACATCCACCTCTACTGGGAGGTTCCATCCCCGCTCGCGGATCTGCCCGCGGTCGGCCCCGGCGGAAAGCCGACCGGCCGGACCTTCCGGGAATACGCGGGGGAGTCGCAGCGGCTGGCCCGGGCGCTGCTGGCCGTCTACCGCCGGGG
>JBFYYH010000002.1:0-5988 GCA_041310125.1 Syntrophaceae bacterium
GTCAAAAAGGAGGGTTGGGAAGAGGTGCGTCCCTGGTACGGCATTTGCTATCTCCCGGGGTGGATTGACCCTCTCCGAGAGCATTCCCCGAAGCTTGCTTCGATTGGAGGGACGCTGCAAATCGAGAAGATCCCGATGGAGTGCGGCGATCTGATTTATCCTGGAGGGTTTGATTCTTGTTTGATAAAGAGGCCATGCTGACCGCACGCATCCGAAAGGCCGTCCTTTTTTTGATGGACGCGAAGATCTGCTTGGGCCGGGACCCGCGGCGGATCCCCCCGCCCGCCCTGATCCTCTTCCCCCTGCTCCCCGACACCCTCTGCTGCGGTCTGGCCGGCATTCTGACCCTCCGCCGGCCTGCCGGGCCGCGGTGCACGGACGGCGGCCTGGACGCTCGGTTCGCGCAGGCGGCGGGTGAAAATCTTGCTGCGCTCCTGGCCGGGGCGATTCCGCCGGAGCGGTACCTCGGAGGACCCCAAGTCCAGGAGGCGTTGGAGAGGGAGCTGCTTTGCCTGAAAAGTGGAGAAGCCTTCCGGAAAATCTTCTTCGACCCGGTCGAGACGGAGCGGCTGGCCACCCTTTCCGGAAAAATGCACGCATTTCTCGCGGAGGAGGAGAGGGTACTGGAGGGGCATGCGGGACGTTTCTCCGCGGCCGGTCTGGAGGCTGTCCACCGGGGACTTCTCCTGATCCGGGATCTCGTCTGGGGGCTCGACCGGGACATCCTGGAGAACGTCGGAAAGATCGTCCGCCTGGCCGGGGCGGGCGGAGTCGGAGAGGTGCCGCCGGAGGCCTTTCCGAAGTGCCGGGAGCTGAATTTTCTCCTCAACAGCCTCGACCGCCTGGAGGTCCGGGGGAGGGATTCGGCGGGGATCCAGATCTCGTTCGTCCCGGCCGACGCGGCGGCGTTCCGGGATATCCTGGAGGGGATCGCCAAGGTAGGGCTGGAGGGGGAGCTTCGCCGGCGGATGGAAGCGGGGGATCCCGTCGGCGGAGCGATCGTCGCCTTTCCCGCGGCGTCTTCCGGGGACAGCGCCCCGGGCGCCGGGGCGATCTCCTTCATCTACAAGACCGCGGAGATCATCGGGGAACTGGGGCGGAACGTCCGTGAACTCCGGCGACAGATCGCCGGCGATCGTCTGCTCCAGGCCTTTTCCCGGCTGCCGGTCTCCTTTTCGACCGCCTTCGCCCACACCCGGTGGGCGTCGGTGGGTTCGATCACGGAGGAGAACTGCCATCCGGTCGGGAACTTCACCCCCGGCGGCCCAACGGAAAAGATCTTCCCGGCCTACGGAAGGGGACCCTGGACCATCCACTGCGCGCTCAACGGGGACATCGACAACTACCCCTCCCTCCGGGAAGCCCTTGAGGCGGACGGGGGGACGATCGCGCCGGAGGTGACGACGGACACGAAGATCATCCCTCTCCGGATCGAGCGGCACCTCCTGGACGGGTGCGACCTCGCCGAGGCCCTCCGGCGGGCGGTCAGTGAGTTCGAGGGGGCCCACGCCATCGCGATGGTCAGCAACGCGGAGCCGGGCAAGACCTTTCTCGCCCTCCGGGGAAGCGGCCAGTCGCTCTACGTCGGGATCGCCCCCGACCGCTACTTCTTCTCCTCCGAACTGTACGGCCTGGTCGAGGAGACCCCCTTCTTCCTGAAGATGGACGGCGAAAGGCCCTCCCGTTCCGACCGTTCCGGGACGACGGGCCAGATCCTCGTCCTCGACCAGGATTCGCCCGGCGGCGCGGCCGGCATCCGGGGATTCTTCTACGACGGGACGCCGCTCCCCCTGGGCGAGGCGGACGTCCGGAAGGCGGAGATCACGACGCGGGACATCGACCGCGGCGACCACCCCCATTTCTTTCTGAAGGAGATCACCGAGTCGGTTCATTCCGTCCGCAAGACCCTCCTCGGCCGTTACCGGATCGAGCCCAACGGCGGCGGGGAGCGGGTCGTCTTCAACCTCGGGGAGGACACCCTTCCCGGCCGGGTGCAAGAGGCCCTGCGGCGCGGGGAGATCCGGCGGATCATCGCCACCGGGCAGGGAACGGCGGCGGTCGCCGCCCTCGCCGTGAGCGACGCCCTGGAACGCTGCCTTCCCGGGAGCGGAATCCGCATCGAAGCCCGGGTCGCCTCCGAACTGAGCGGGTTCTGTCTGGAGAATGATCTGCGCGACACCCTGCTGATTCCGATCACCCAGTCGGGGACGACGACGGACACGAACCAGGCCGTGGCCATGGCCGCGCAGAGAGGCGCCTCCGTGGTCGCCATCGTCAACCGCCGCCAGTCGGACATCACGACCAAGGCCGACGGGGTTTTCTACACCTCCGACGGCCGCGACATCGAGATGGCCGTCGCCTCCACCAAGGCCTTCTACTCCCAGATTGTGGCGGGGAACCTCCTGGCCCTTTTCTTCGCCGGGCTGCTGGAAACCCTCCCCGGGGAGCGGATCGCGGCGGAGGTCCGGCGGCTCGAACAGGCGCCGGAAATGATGGGGCGTCTCCTCGCGGGGAAGGAGGAGATCCGCCGCCGGGTGGAAACCCTGGGCGGAGGGAAGCGCTACTGGGCGGTGGTGGGCAGCGGGCCGAACAAGGCGGCGGCCGACGAGATCCGGATCAAGCACAGCGAGCTGTCCTACCGGACGATCTCCTCGGACGTCGTGGAGAACAAGAAGCACATCGACCTCTCCGCCGAGCCGCTGATCCTGGTCTGCGCGTCGGGGAGCCCCGAGGCCGTCTGCGCCGATATCGTCAAGGACACGGAAATCTTCAAAGCGCACAAGTCCGCCGTGGTCGTCTTCGCCGACGAGGGGGAGGAGCGCTTCGACCGGATTGCCGATGCGGTCATTCCCATCCCGCGGGCGCCGGTGCCCCTTTCCGTGATCCTCAATACCCTGGCGGGCCACCTCTGGGGCTATTACGCCGCCTGCCGCATCGACGCCGACGCCCTGTTCCTCCGGGAATTCAAGGGGCGCCTCAACGGGATCATGGTGGAGCAGGCCAAGCGGAACCTCTCCCCCTACGAATGCATCGCCGACCGGAGGCTCCGCCGCCTCGTGGCCGATTTTTCCGAGCGTCTCCGCGAGCGCTGGAACCGGGGCGCCTTCTCGGAGGCCGGTGTGCGGACGATGTCGGACCTGGTCCTGCTCACGAAGTACGCGGCCGGGAAGCTTCCCCTCGACGACTTCCGGCACGATTTTCCCGGGGGAGGGGAGGCGGCCTCGCCGATCGACCGGCTGGACATCGCCCTCGGCCATGCCGTGGATGAACTCTCCCGCCCGATCGACGCCATCCGCCACCAGGCGAAGACCGTGACGGTGGGAACCAGCCGGAAGGAGGCCCCGCTCAGGGGCTTGGTCTTCGATCTCCTGCGGGAACTGGAATTCTCCGCCGACAACCTCCTCAGCAGCAGCATCCTGGCGATCGGACGGATCCAGAAGGCGGTCGCTTCCGTCCGCGGCTATACCCTCTACGCGGTGACCGGCCTCGATGCCGACGGGAAACCCGCGGACGAATCCCAGATCGCCGTCGCCGGCCGGGGCGGCGTTTCCCTGGGGATGAGCTCCCGGGCCGAGCGGCCGGGGCTCCTGATGGGGACCAAACGGAGCATTGTGGCCTCCGGGACGCTCTACGTGGGGCAGGGGAAAGCGGACGGGGCGCCGATTGTCATCGCGCCGCTCCTCGGAGAAGGGGAGCGCATCCGCCACCTGCTCCTGGTCCACGTGGCTTTCGACGAGACGCTCTCCCTCCGCGAGCGGAAGGAGCTTTTGGGCGATCGGTTCGGCGAAATCCGCAACCTTGTCCAGGAATGCAACCTGCCCTGGGAGGAGCGCCTCCTCGGGGAGATTCCGCTCGGCCTGCTTCTCGGCGAACCGGTGGAGGTGATCGCCGCGCAGATCCGAAAGATGCTTCTCCGACCGGCGGCGGGCGATCCGGGCTGTTCCACGGAAGGTTGAACACCGGCCGCATCGGAGGACCCCTTGCGATGCACTGCCGGGCCGGGCGGCCGCGATTCGGGATGAGAGGTCGGTCTCGGCATTGCGGTTTCCCGGATGCTCTGCGCGGGGCGGGAAAAACGGATTGAAGCAACAATGCATTCAAAAAGCCAAGGAGTTTCCATGAATACCAAGTTCATTTTCGTCACCGGCGGCGTTCTCTCCTCCCTCGGCAAGGGGCTGGCGGCGGCCTCGATCGCCGCGCTCCTCGAGTGCCGGGGGCTGCGGGTCACCAACCAGAAGCTCGACCCCTACATCAACGTCGATCCCGGGACGATGAGCCCCTTCCAGCACGGGGAGGTGTTCGTCACCGACGACGGCGCGGAGACCGACCTGGACCTCGGCCACTACGAGCGGTTCACGGGCACGCGGATGGGGAGGTGCAACAACCTCACGACGGGGCAGGTCTATTTCTCGGTGATCACCAAGGAGCGGCGGGGGGACTACCTGGGGAAGACCGTCCAGGTGATCCCGCACATCACCAACGAGATCAAGGAGTACATCCGGAGGAGTGCGGAGGGGTTCGACGTGGCGATCGTGGAGATCGGCGGAACGGTCGGCGACATCGAGAGCCTCCCCTTCCTCGAGGCGATCCGCCAGTTCCGCAACGAGGCGGGGCGGCAGAATGCGATTTTCATCCACCTGACCTGGGTTCCCTTCATCAAGACGGCGGGGGAGGTGAAGACAAAACCGACCCAGCACAGCGTGAAGGCCCTCCGCGAGATCGGCATCCAGCCGGACATCCTCCTCTGCCGGACGGAGAACTTCCTCTCGGAGGAGATCAAGGGGAAGATCGCGCTCTTCTGCAACGTCGAGGTCGCGGCGGTCTTCACCGCCAAGGACGTCGCCTGCATCTACGAGGTGCCCCTGATCTTCCACCGGGAGGGGGTGGACCAGAAGATCGTCGAACTTCTCAACATCTGGACCGGCCAGCCCCACCTCGAGGCCTGGGAGGGCGTTGTGGAGAGGTTCCTCCACCCCGCCCGCGAGGTGACGATCGCGATCGTCGGGAAGTACGTCAACCTGACGGACTCCTACAAGAGCCTCAACGAGGCGCTCTACCACGGAGGGATCGCCAACGACTGCCGGGTGAACCTCCGCTTCGTCGACTCGGAGAGGATCGAGAAGGAGGGGATTGGGGAGGCGCTGGACGGGGTGGACGGAGTCCTCGTCCCCGGCGGCTTCGGGAACCGGGGGATCGAGGGGATGATCGCAGCCGTTGAGCGGGCGCGCACGCGGGGGATCCCCTTCTTCGGGATCTGCCTCGGGATGCAGATGGCCGTCGTCGAGTTCGCCCGGAACGTCTGCGGCCTCGCCGGGGCGAACAGCTCCGAGTTCGATCTTGGCACCCCCGCTCCGGTGATCGACCTCCTGCCCGAACAGAAAACGGTGACCGAAAAGGGGGCGTCGATGCGCCTGGGGGCCTACCCCTGCCTGCTGGAGCAGGATTCCGCCGCCTGTGCGGCGTATGGCGAGAGGGAGATCAGCGAAAGGCACCGTCACCGCTATGAGTTCAACAACGAATTCAAGGAGGATCTGCTGAGGAAAGGGCTCCGGGTCAGCGGCGCCTCCCCCGACGGGCGGCTGGCCGAGATCGTGGAAATCGCGGATCATCCCTGGTTCCTGGGATGCCAGTTCCATCCGGAGTTCAAGTCGCGGCCGACGAAGCCCCACCCGCTCTTCGCCCGCTTCATCGAGGCGGCCCTCAGGGGAAAAGAGGGGTCTGCCTGAGGCCTCAAAACCAATACGCCGGATAACTCCGGTTCCGCGAAAGGTTGTTGATCAGCAGCGCGACCGCCAGGAGGATCACCGCGCCCAGCCCGGCCGGCAGGAAGGGGTAAAGGAAACCAAGGGCATGCACCTTCGGTCCGCCGATCACGGCGATGAGCGCGGTCGCCCCGCCCGGAGGGTGCATGGTTTTTGTCGCCAACATGGCCGCCGAGGCGAAGGAAACCGCCAGGGCTGCCGCCGGCCAGGAAGTCCCGTCGAACAG
>JBFYYH010000003.1:0-5084 GCA_041310125.1 Syntrophaceae bacterium
GAGACCCGGCTCCGGGTCGTGATGGACGAGCTTGCAAAAAGGGGCCTCTTCTTCGTGGACAGCCGGACCACCCCCGATTCCCGGGGGCGGGAGGCGGCCGAAAGGGCGCGCGTCCGCTTTGCCTCGCGGACCGTTTTCATCGACCACACGGCAAATTACCAGGACGCCCTGGCGAACCTGACCCGCTTTCCCCGCCAGGGGTCGAAACCGGTGTTGATGATCGGGCACCCCCGCCCCGAGACGATCCGGGCGCTGCGGGATGCGCTGCCGGTCTGGCACGCGCAGGGGGTGCGGGTGGTTCCCGTTTCGGCCTGCCTCGGAATGAACGACGGATAAAAGGGGCTTCTCCGGTGCGGACCCGGCGGATGGCTCCCCGAAAAAGGAAGGACTCTCTGGGATGATTCGGCTTTCTCAAAGGAAGACAGGCTGGTTGTTTTTTTTGATCTTCGCCCTTTGCGGGTGCACGACCCTCTCGGCCGGGGATAAGACGGCGCCCGCCCCTCCGCTTCAGACCGCACAACCGAACCTTGCCTCCTTTCACTACAGCCTCGGAATCCTCCACGCACTCCGGGAAAACACGGGTGAGGCGATCCGGGAGATGGAAGAGGCCCGGCGCCTCGACCCCTCCTCCCCCGATCCGGCGAAGGAACTCGCCTCCCTCTACGCGGGCGCGGGAAACCTGGAAAAGGCCCTGGCGATCTGCAACGAGATCCTGGCGACGCATCCGGAGGAGATCGATACCCGGCTTCTGCTCGGCGGCCTCCATCTGAACCGGAAGGATTACGCCCGGGCGGTGAGGGAATACCGGAAGGTCATCGAACTGGACCCCAAGAACAGCGCCGCCCATTTTTATCTCGGAACGAGCCACGCGGACCTGAAGCAGTACGACGAGGCCGTCGCCGCTTTTCAGGCCCTTCTCCGGATCGATCCCGACCACCTCATGGGAAACTACTATCTCTCCCGGATCCTTTCCCAGCTCCAGCGGTACGGGGAGGCGGAGGAAGGTCTCAAGAAGATCCTCGGCCTCAGGCCGCAGTTTGAATCCGCGATGATCGACCTCGCCCTCCTCTACGAAAAACAGAAAAAGATTCCCGAGGCGATCGAGGTCTACCGAAACTTCATCGATCTGTTCCCCGCGCGCCTCCAGGCGAGGATCAAGCTGGGGGAGCTTTTCCTTCAGGAACAGCGCCTGGACGAGGCCGAAGCCACCTTTATCGAGATCCTCAAACTGGACCGGAACAACCGGGAGGTGAGGCTGACGCTCGGCCTCATCGATCTGGACCGGGGCCGGCGCGAGAAGGCCATCGAGGTTTTTGCGGCCCTTCTCCGGGAGTATCCGACCGAATACCGGCTAATGTCCCTGCTGGGCACGGCGTACGAGGACAACGGAGACAACCGGAAGGCCCTTGAAACCCTCGAGGGAATATCTCCCGCGTCGGACCACTACGCCAACGCCCGGATCCGCATCGCGATGATCCTCCGGAAACAGAAGAAGGTCAAGGAGGCGATCGAATCTCTCCAGCGTTCGATTCCGCGGAAAAAGGAGGCGCCGGGCCTCTATGCCTATCTCGCCTCCCTCTACGAGGAGGAAAAGCGCTTCGCGGACGCGGAGGAAATCGTCAACGAGGGGCTCAGAAACAATCCCGGCAGCACCGACCTTCATTACAGCCTGGGCGTTCTCTTCGAAAAAACAGGGCGCTTCGACGAGAGCATCCAGGCGATGCGGAAGGTCCTCGAACTCGAACCGGACCATGCAGAGGCCCTGAATTTCATAGGCTATCTGTACGCGGACCGGGGAATCCGCCTCGACGAGGCGATGGAGATGATCCGGAAGGCGCTCCGGCTCAAACCCGGAAACGGCTACATCATCGATTCGCTGGGGTGGGTCCACTTCCGGAAGAACGAAATCCCCGAGGCCATCCACCATCTGCAGGAGGCGTCGCGGATCCTCCCGGAGGATCCGGCGATCCTTGATCACCTGGGGGATGCCTATACCCGGGCCGGACGGATCCCCGAGGCGATCGAGGCCTACCGGCAGGCTGTTCGCTTCAATCCCGACAACGACTCCCTGAAGAAGAAGTTGGACGATCTGCTCGGGGGTGTGCGCCCATGATCCCCGCGCCCGGATCGCGGTGTCCGGCGCCCGCTTCCGGAGGAACCGGCCTTCCCGGACAAACTCCCGTCCGGAAAATCGGGGGCGACACGCGTCGCCCCGGCCGCGCCTTTCCGGCGCTCGTCCGCCGTCCGCTCTGGATCCCGGTTCTCCTCCTGGTCGCGCTCGCCGTCGGCGGATGCGCCGTCCGGAGGGCGGCCGACCTTCCCGCGGCCTATGATTCGCCGGAGGCGGCGCTGCACGCGGTCGCGCGCTCCGCCCCTCGCGCGGAGGCGCAGACGATCACGGCCACGGCGCGCATCCTGATCGAACGCCCCGGGGAGCGCCATTCGCTGAAGGCCGCCCTGATGATGAAAAGGCCGGCGTCTCTCCGCGTGGAATCCATTCCCATCCTGGGACCGCCCGACTTTTTCCTTTCGGTCGCGGAAGGCGAACTGCGGGTCTTTCTCCCCGGCGAGAAGGGGGGGAGGTTCTACACGGGCCCGGCGGATCCCCGGAATCTCTCCCGGTTCTTTCCGGTCTTTCTCCCCCCCGCCGAGCTGGTCCCCCTGCTGATGGGGCTTCCCCCGGAGGATGGTGAAAAAGGTGCGGTCCGGCTGAACGGAGAATGGGAAAAAGGACATTACCGAATCGACCGCTACGAAGCGGGAAGGAAAATCCGTTCCCTTTGGATCGATCCGGCAGGGGACCGCGTTACCCGGATCCGGACGTTCGGAGAAGGGGAGATCGTCGGCTACACGGCCGACTTCTCGGAGCATGTCCGGCTGGACAGCGGTTCCCTTCCTCAATACCTGGAGATCCGCGGAGAAGGGATTCCCCAGCTGACCATCCGCTACGCGGATCTTCAGCCGCTTGCCGACGATCCGCCGCCCCCCTTCGCCCTGCCCGTCCCGGAGGGCGTCGTTCCCATTCTTCTCGAATGATTACTGGGAACACTTGAAAAACGTGATCCCTCTGTGCGCTGGATATTTTCCGACCCAGTGCCTCCGCGCTTCGCTCCGCTGATTCTTTGAATTCACTCCGCTGATTCTTCGAATTCCGCGCCTGAAGGCTCTCTGACAGTTGCCTTTGCGGGCGCTGCGCTGCGGGGGCAGGGTACCCCAAAAAATCTCCAATGCACGCTTGAAGGGATCCGATTTTCAAAAGGTGCAGCGGTCTTTATTTGATTTCGAGGAGTTTTGCGCGGGCGATCCGCGCCTGGCTTGTGTTGGGAAAATCCTTGATCACCTGCTGCAGGAGGAGCTTTGCGCTCGCCCGGTCGTCCAGCCTCAGGAAGGAGAGCCCCTGCTTCAGGAGGGCGTAGGGAACCTTGTTTCCCTCCGGAAAATTCTTCACCACCTTGTCGTACTCGACGATCGCCTTTTCGTAGTTCCGGTCGAAGTAATGGCACTCGGCGATCCAGAACTGGGCATTGTCGGAAAATTCCGTGTCCGGGTACTGTTTGAGAAAGTTTTCAAAAGCCTCTCTCGCTTTGTCGTACTTCCCCTGTTTGAAAAGCTCATAGGACGCCGAATAGAGGGCCTCCTTGTCCGTCTTTCCCCGGACGGGCGCTTCCTTCGCCGCCGGTGGCGGCGGTTGTTTTACCCCCTTGTCTCCGGCAGGGGCGGCCGTCTCTTCCTTCTTTCCGATCTCGAGAAAATTCTCGATGAACTGGATCTTGAAGTTGAGGGTTTCCAGCTTGTCCCGGAGGGCCTTCTCGTCCTCCTCCCGCTTGTTCACCCGGGCAGATGAGGCGGCGATTTCTTTGCGCAGCTCGTCGGCAGAGCCCCGGATCTGCCGGATCTGATCCCGGATCTCGGTCAGCTCCGCGCGGAGGTCCGCCTGGCTTGCGCGCAGGGGTCCGAACGCCTCGTTCGTTTTTCCGATCGCGGTTCGCAAGCCCTCGATCTCGCCCTTCAGGGGCGGGATCCCCTTCTCCACCGATTCGATCTTGTCGTTTGTGACCAGGATCTGGCGCTCCAGCTCCCCGCGAACCCGCCGCAGATCGTCCGTCGTGGCGCATCCGGCCACAACGCACACCAAAACGGCCTGCAGGATGGGCAGAATTTTCCTCGTCATCCCCACCTCATCGGCCTGCGCCGGTCTTTCATCCGGGACGGACGCTCCCCGGGGCAGGCCCCAGTCATATAAAATCCTGCGGACCCCGCCGGGCGGGGCCCACAGAACAAAAGACGGTGACTACTTCACGGGCGGGAAGATGACAAAGTGCGCCCTTCTGTTCTTCGCCCAGGCCTCTTCGTTGCTCCCTTTATCCAGGGGCATCTCCTTCCCGTAGCTGATCGTCTTGACCCGGTCCTTTTCGATCCCGAGGTCCACCAGATATTTCGCGGCTTCCATCGCGCGCTTCTCACCCAGCGCCAGGTTGTACTCCGCGGTTCCCCGCTCGTCGCAGTGCCCTTCGACCACGAGCTTGTAATCCCTGTACTTCAGATAGGCCGCCGCGCCCTTCTTCAGGATCTCCTGCGCCTCGGGCTTCAGGTTATACTTGTCGTAGTCGAAACGGATGTCGGCAATCTGCAGCTCCTTGAGGATCGCCGCCGCTTTCGCCGCGGCATCCTTCTTCGCCCTGTCGGCCGCCTCCTTGGCCGCCTTGTCGGCCGCCTCCTGAGCCGCCCTATAGGCCGCCTCCCTCGCCGCCTGATCCCTCAGGGCCTGCTCGCGGAGCGCCCTTTCCCTGGCTTCCCTGTCGTCCGCCGTCGCCGCCGGCGCCTTCGCCGCGGGTTTCTGTTCCTGGCTCACCACCGCCGTCTCCTTGACGGTCGCCTTTTTGGCGCAGCCCGTCAGAAACGTCGCGGAGAGGCACACGGCAAGAGCGATCAACCCCACCCATAACAATCTTTTCTTCATCCCATTTCTCCTTTCTCGATCCATGATCGTTCAACCACTCGAAAGATGACTCGAAAGATGCCTACCGTTTGAAATAAACCACTCCCGCCGGTAAAAATCAACAAAAAATGGATACATTTTTCTT
>JBFYYH010000004.1:0-5893 GCA_041310125.1 Syntrophaceae bacterium
CATGAGATGGCCACGAAGATGTTTGCTGCCGGTGAGGTGGATGCGATGTTCAGCGGATCGGGGATCCCGGGTTCCATGTTCGTCATTCATCGGCTGAAGCTAAAACAGGCATTGATGGAATTCAAACCGAAAGAATCCTCAATACTGCAGGCGAAGCTCTCCAACTGACGCCCTTTGAGATACTGGAGTTTCCCATCTCTCACGCCCCACGTTTGCATGCCAATAGGAGCCCATGGGCGTTTCCGGGAAGCTGCGGAAAGGGTGGATTCCGGGAAAGGCGGGGGCGGAAATCGAGGGTGAAGGGTCGATCGTCCGGTTTTGGAAGAGGCTTGTAAGGCTAAAGATTCTTCCTTCTCCGCCAGGCCTCCTGGTAGAACCGCCAGATGGAGATGAAGACGGCCAGGAAGAAGAGCCCGATCATGAAAGTGGGCGAGGTGCTGAAGAGCTGGTCCAGCCAATAGCCGGCGTAGAGAAAAAGGAAGGAGGCGATGGCGATGACGAAGCCCCAGGCGCTGAGAACGAGAATGGAGGAATAGGCCGTCCAGGAGAGGTGCGGTTTCTGCGTGTTCAACATCTCCTCGCCTCCTTTCCTTGCGGGTCTGCGGTCAGCTGACCGCCAGCTTGATCGCGTCGATGACGGGCGAGGTGAACAGCGCGACAAAGACCGTGTAGAGCGCAAAGGCGCCAACCGCCTCGCCGGCGTACATCTTTTCAAAACGGTGCTTCAGGGAGATGATGACCAGGCCCCCCACAACCAGGCAACCCAGTTGAAAGTAGGGGAAGTCGGAAGCCCCCGCCGCGGCGTATTCAGCCAATCCGAAAGAGGCCGTCAGCAGAACGACCGTGCCGGCTACCAGGAATGTCGGGACGACTCTTTTCATGATCTGTTTCCTCCTTTGCAGAAATGAGTTTCGCGATTCACGAAGCCCTTGCCCTCTTCCATGAAAAAGCTGTGCCATTTTCCGACTCGAGGATAAACAATTCGTATCATTAGGATAATGTTGAGAATATATTGGGATGGAGCCGGTTGGGATCGGGGTCGTGCAGCGATCCTCACCGGTCGCTGCAGAAGAAAGTTTCAAGTGGATTCGACGAAACGTTCAAGCCCTTTTCCTTTCGAGATCCCTGCGCAACCGGATCACCGGATCCCGGAAAAGCGCATGCGAGATTTTCAAGGGCCTCATTTCCAGGTTCTTTGATCGAGGATCAGCGGATCGTTCTCCCCGAGCGTCCCCGCCGTGACCCTTTCGATCCGGTCAATCCGGACGGTGCAGACCTCCCGAAAGTCCTTCCGGAACGCCTCTTCAAACCCCTCCCCCGCTTTGCTCATGACCCGGACCACGAGATGGTCCTCGTGGGCATCGCGGGTGATCAGAAGCTGAAACCGGATCTCCGGATATTTTTCCTCAATCCGTTTGAGCTGACTGGGGGCGATAAAGAGGCCGCGAACCTTTACGGCATCGCCGGTGCGGCCGGCGATCCCCTCCAGGCGCAGGGAGGTCCTTCCGCAGGAACAGGAGGTTTCGATCAGCCGCGAGAGGTCGCCGGTTCCGAAACGGAAGAGGAAAAGAATCGGGTTGAAACGGGTCACGACCACCTCCCCCAGGGTTCCGGTCGGGACGCTTCGCCCCGTCGTTGGGTCCACGATCTCCAGCAGGACCTCCTCGTTCAGATGCCAGCCCCGCTTTTCCCGGCATTCATAGGCGACATCACCCACTTCCGTCGCCCCGTACATCTGGTAGGTGTCGATCCCGTAACGGGACTCAAAGGCTTCTCGAAGCGATGGGGCGAGGGGCTCGGCAGCGAAGCAGGCCTTGCGCAGATGAAAATCCTTCCGAACATCGAAGCCATCCTCCTCCGCCCGGCGGAGAATGGAGATCAGGAAGCTGGGGGTCCCGGTATAGGCCGTCACCCGCAGGTCGCGGATCAGCTCCACCTGGGTCTGGGCTCCGGAGGTCCCGGAGGGAACGACCGTCGCGCCCACCCGGCGGAGTCCTGCGTGAAACGTGAGGCCCGCGGCCACAAGGTGGTAGGAAAATGCATTCAGGACGCGATCCCCCGTTCCGATGCCGGCGGCCGTATAGGCCCTTGCCCAGAGGGGATCCTCTTCGGAAAGATGGGGTTCGTAAACCGGTCCCGGGGAGATGAAGATCCGGTCGATCCGGGCATCCCCGTCGGCCAGCCCTCCGTAAGGCGGAGCGAGTTTCTGCAGGGCGATGAGGCCTTCGCGGGAAATGACGGGGAGCATTTCCAGGTCCTCCGCGGAGCGGAGCCGCTCGGGATCGATGGAGCGCTCGTCGAGGATCTTCCGGAACGAAGCCGATTTCCGGTAGCCCAAGAGCGCCATCCGGCGGAGTTCCTCCCCCTGGTTTGCCGCCCTTTCTTCCCTCGACCTCGTCTCCTTTGCATCAAAATAGCGGTCCATCTCTCCCTCCCGCCCTTTTCTCCCCGGATGCATACCACCAACATCCTGCGGACTAAAGCCACCGTTTCCGGCGGCGGTAAGATTTGACCTCCGCATAGGACTTGCTGTTTCCCCCTGCGGACATGCCGAGATAGAATTCCCGGATGTCGGGGTTTTCGCAGAGATCGGCCGCGGGCCCCTCCATCACGATTTTCCCGTTTTCCATGACGTAACCGTGATGGGCGATCTGCAGGGCCATCCGGGCGTTTTGCTCGACCAGAACGATCGTGGTTCCCGCCTCTTCGTTGATCATCCGGATGATCCGGAAGATCTCCTTGACCACCAGGGGAGCGAGGCCCAGGGAGGGCTCGTCCAGCAGGAGCAGTTCGGGGTGCGCCATCAGCGCCCTTCCCATAACCAGCATCTGCAGTTCCCCCCCGCTGCAGTAACCGGCCAGCCCCCGACGCCTTTCCCAGAGGGCGGGAAAGTAATGATAGACGCGCTCCAGATCCTCCCGGTAGGGTTTCCCCCATCTTGTGGCTGTGCCCACCCGCAGATTTTCCTCGACCGTGAGATACTTGAACGGCTGCCTCCCCTCCAGGACCTGGATGATCCCGTGGCGGGTGATGGTCTCCGGGACCTGGTTCTGGATCTCCTTCCCCCGGTAGAGGATCGTTCCGTCCGTCACCTTTCCGTTTTCCGGTTTCAGGAGACCGGAGACCGCCTTGAGCGTGGTGGTCTTCCCCGCCCCGTTGCTCCCCAAGAGGGAAACGATGCGGTGTCTCTCGACGGCCAGGGAAACCCCCTTCAGCACCTGGATGACGTCGGAATAGACGACGGAGATGTTGTTCAGCTGAAGAAGTGTCTCGTCCATGGCGCGAACCTCAATAGGAGAAGGGCCAGAGGCGGAAACTCGAGCGGACGATCCGCCACAGTTCCGCCAGTCCGCGGGGTTCCAGGAGGATGAACAGGACAATGGCCAGTCCGAAAACGAACTCCCGGAGCGGTGCCACGTTGAGCCCCGACTGGGAAACGATGCCGGAGTTCATCAGGAAGTCCGACATGAAGCGCAGCGCCTCGTTCAGCAGCGTGATGAAGACGGCCCCGAAGACGGAGCCCGAGATGCTCCCCAGCCCGCCGATGATCACCATCGCGATGTACTCCACGGAAAGCCCGAGGTTGAAGGGTTCGGTGGTGATGCTGCCCATGTAGAACGCCCAGAGAGCGCCTGCAAAGCCGGCGTAGAAGGAACTGATCCCGAAAGAGAGGAGCTTGTAGCGGAAGATGGGGATCCCCATCCCTTCGGCGGCGCGGTCGTTGTCCCGGATGGCGATGAAGGCCCGTCCGTAGCGGGTGCGGAGCAGATTGACCGCGATCCAGATCATTCCCGCGAGGGAGAGGAAGATCAGGTAGTAGAAACCGAGGTCGCCGCGGAGGGGAAGGCCGAGAAGGGAACCCTGGGGAAGCGTAATCCCCATCGTCCCCATCGTCACGGAGTCCCACTGGATCAGGACGTACTCGATGATGAACTGGCCTGCCAGGGTTGCGATCGTCAGATAGAGTCCCTTCAGGCGGCCGGAAGGGATGCCGAAGACCATTCCGACCAGGGCGGTCGTCAGCCCGGCAGCCGGGATGGCCAGGATCATCGGGACCTGAAAGGAGGTGGAGAGGATCGCCCCCGCATAGGCCCCGACTCCGAAGAAGGCGCCGTGGCCGAGAGAGATCTGTCCGGTGAATCCGATCAGGATGTTCAGCCCGATCACCGCGATGGCGGCGATGCCGATCGTGTTGAAGATGTAGAGCATGTAGGGGCTCGACAGCAGGGGGAGGAGCGTCAGCAGGAGCAGCAGACCGACCCCGGTCCAGAAACGTCCGTAATCGGTCGTGAAGACGGCGAGTTCCTGCTCATACCGCTCGCGAAAATTCCCGCAGGGATGCATCCGGAGTTTTTTCATTTTTCAGACCCGTTCAATCTCTTTCAGTCCGAACAGACCATAGGGCTTCAGCAGCAGAATCAGCACCAGGACGATGTAGGGAACGACCTCGCGCAGGGAGGGAGAAAGATACCCGCCCGTGAAGGTCTCCAGCAGGCCGATGATGAGCCCCCCGATGATGGCCCCCCCGATGCTGTCCAGCCCGCCGAGGATGACGACGGGAAAAACCTTGAGACCGATCGCGGAGAGGTCGTGGACGTTGACCCCGTTGATGATTCCCAGCACCATCCCGCTCATCCCGGCGACCAGGGCCGCGATGGCCCAGGAAAGGGCGAAGACCCGCTTCACGTGGACGCCGAGCGAGAGAGCCGCCCGCTGGTTGTCCGCCACCGAGCGCATGTAAATCCCCTGCGAGGAGAATTTAAAGAACAGCCCGAAGAGGGTCAGGAAGATCATCCCGATCACCAGGGTTGCCCCGTAAACCGGCGGGATTCGCACCACCCCCCATTGAACCCCCAGGAATTCGGGAAGGAATTCGGGAAAGGTGAAGAGGTTCCCCCCCCAGACCAGCAGGATCAGCCCCTTGAACATCGCGGCCAGGCCGACGGTCAGCATGATCACGAAGATCAGGGGTTCGCCGATGAGGGGGCACAGGAAAATCCTCTCAATCAAGATTCCCAGCAGAAAACAGCCGACGAGCGCCAGGAGGAAGGAGAGGAGGATGGGGAGCTTCGTCCAGGTCACGAAAGCGAGAAAGAAATAGGCCCCGATCGCGAGCAGTTCCCCGTGGGCGAAGTTCAGCACGCTCGATGACTTGAAGATCATCACGAATCCCATCGCCGAAAGACCGTAGAGGAAACCGACCGAGAGACCGCCGACCAGAAGCTGGATGAAAAAATCCATGGAAAACCTCTCCTTTAAAGCACGTCGAGAACGCGAACGCGGGTATCGATCTCCCCGGTCTGTCCGTCGCGATAGCGGATCTTGCCCTTGACCCGGACCTCTTTCTCCCCCGTGTACATCGCCTCGATCAGCTTGAGGTAGAGTCCGTAGACAAAACGCCGGCGCACCTTGCCGGTCCTCGTCAGTTCGTCGTCATCCGCGTCGAGGAGCTTGTAGAGCAGGATAAACTTGTGGATCCTCATCACCTCAGGGAGCTGTCCGTTGACCCTTCGGACCTCCCCCAGGATCAACTCCTCCACGGCCGGTTGCTGGGAGAGGTCCATGTAGGTCGTATAGGGGATCATCCTCTCCTCCGCCCAGTTTCCCGCATTCCCGAAATCGATGTTGATCATCGCGGTGAGAAAGGGGCGCCCCTCCCCGAAGATGACCGCCTCCTTGATGAAGGGGCTGAATTTCAAACGGGTTTCAATAAAATCGGGAGAAAAGGCCTCGCCGCTCTTGTTGCGGATGATCTCCTCCTTGCGGCCGATGATCAGCAGATGGCCCTCCCGGTCAAGATACCCGGCGTCGCCGGTTTTCAGCCAGCCTTCGGAAAAAGCCGCTTCCGTTGCCTGGAAATCCTGATAATACCCCTGGAAGAGGGAACGGCTGG
>JBFYYH010000005.1:0-3276 GCA_041310125.1 Syntrophaceae bacterium
GGAAAACCGGAGCACCTCTTCGATGTCCTCACGAAAGGACAGGCCGATGCCGCCCTGATCGCCTCGATGGTCCACTACCGGACCTGCACCATCCGTGAAATCAAGACATTCCTCCACGGGCGCGGCGTGAAGACCCGGATGCAATGGTGAAGGGCAGAGAGGCCGGCGATTCCCTGCGGCGCCGGCATACCCCGAAATCCATCTCCAATGCGCTTCTTGCGAAGCGGCCGCCTCTGTGTCCTCGCGGGGATGACGTCGGCGGAACGGACAGGGTGAGAAGGGTCCTGATGATTGTCCTTGACGACAGGAAAGGAATGCCATAAGAATATACGATAGAAGAATAATCTTATCCCGAAGGAGAGGAAACACCGTGGATGCAAAGAGATACGAACTGAATGTCCAGCTGGCGCAGATGCTCAAGGGCGGCGTCATCATGGACGTGACCAATGTGGCGCAGGCGAAGCTTGCCGAGGAGGCGGGCGCCGTGGCCGTCATGGCGCTCGAGAGGGTGCCGGCGGATATCCGGCGGGACGGCGGAGTCGCCCGGATGTCGGATCCGGCGATGATCGCCGAGATCAAGAAGGCCGTCTCCATCCCGGTCATGGCCAAGGCCAGGATCGGCCATTTCGTGGAGGCCCAGATCCTGGAGGCCCTGAAGATCGACTACATCGACGAAAGCGAGGTGCTGACCCCCGCCGACGAGGAGTGCCACATCGACAAGACGAAGTTTGCCATTCCTTTCGTCTGCGGAGCCCGGAACCTGGGCGAGGCCCTGCGACGGATCGCGGAAGGGGCGGCGATGATCCGCACCAAGGGTGAAGCCGGGACGGGGAACGTCGTTGAAGCCGTACGCCACATGAGGACGATGAACCGCGAGATCCGCCAGCTTGCGGGCATGCCGGTGGAAGAGGTCACGGGATTCGCCAAGGCGAACGGGATCCCCTACGAACTTGCCCTGAAAGTGAAGGAGCTGGGCCGGCTGCCGGTCGTCAATTTCGCGGCGGGCGGGATCGCGACGCCCGCGGATGCGGCGCTGATGATGCAGTTGGGCTGCGACGGGATCTTCGTCGGTTCCGGGATCTTCAAGTCGGAGACGCCCGCCGTTCGCGCCCGGGCGATCGTGAAGGCCACGGCCTTCTTCAACGATCCGGACAAGGTGCTCGAAGCCTCCATGGGGCTGGGCGGGGCGATGCCGGGCCTCGAGATCGCATCCATCCCGCAGGAGCAGCTCCTGGCGGGACGGGGCTGGTAGGCGGTCACGGAAGCAGGGGTTTTGCGGATGAGAGACCGGGTTTTCCTGTAAAAGGGGGGCCCGGTTTTCTTCTGGCTGGCGCCCCACGCAGGGGATGTGCCGGGCCAGCGACAGGGTAGCGTAAAGAAAAAGGAAAGAGTCGTTGCATCATGGGTTTTGTAAAGACGACAAGCGAAAATTCCAAACCGGGAAGGGTGATCGGCGTCCTGGATCTGCAGGGGGGTGTCAGCGAACACATCGATCATCTCCGGCGTCTCGGCATCGACACCCGGCCGGTCAAGCAGAAGGCCGATTTTGAAGGTTTGGCCGGACTGATTCTCCCCGGCGGCGAGAGCACCTGCGTGGCCCGTCTGCTCCGCATCTTCGGGATCGAGGAAGTCCTTCTCCGGAAATTCAGCGAGGGGATGAAGATATGGGGGACCTGCGCGGGGGCGATCCTGCTCGCCCGGTCGCTCAGGGGAGAAAACCCGCACCTGGGGTTGATCGACATCGAGGTCGAGCGCAACGGCTTCGGGAGCCAGCTCGACAGTTTTGCCTGCGAGGCGGTCATCCCGAAACTCTCGCTGGCGCCCCTGCCCCTGACCTTCATCCGCGCCCCGAAGATCCTCGCCGTCGGCGAGGGGGTGGAGGTCCTCCTCCGGATGGACGACTGGATCGCCGCCGCCGAATCCCCCAATGTCCTGGCGACGGTTTTTCATCCGGAACTCACCGGATGTCTCGCCTTCCACCGCCATTTTGCATTCAAATGCGGGCTCTTTCCCGGGCCGGCGGCGGATCTCGATCCCTCCTGGGACAAGACGAGCTGGACGCGCCTCGCGAAAATTCCATAAAAGGGGAGAGCCCACGGTTTTTCCGGCTGCTGGGGAAGGTCGCTATCGGGTGAGGTCGATCCGCTTGCGGACTTCGGAGGCCGGGACGCCCCGACCCTGTGCGGCATAAAAGGCCTCCAGGCGCTCCAGCCAGACGAGGAGCGCCCTCTTCCAGCCGTTGAGGGAGGCGTTTTCCACGGCCGTCTTCAGGATTCCCTCGTTTTCCAGGCCGCGGCCCACCGCAAGCCCCGCCGCGATCAGGCGCGAGAGGGGGTCTTCGATGGCCGCGATCGCCTTTTCCGCCCTACCGGTGTTCCCCCTGCGGAGATCCGCCAGGAACGGGCGGTATTGGGCCGGCAGGAGAGAGGGGTCCACGGCCGCCGCTTCGCCTTTCAGGAAGAGGTGAAAATTCCGGTTCGCGGGAACGGAACGCGCGGCTTCGATCTTCCGGAAGTCTTCCTCCTCGATGTTTCCGAGGACGGCCGCCTGCAGGGCCATCCGCGTCAGCCAGGCCTTCCCCAGAAGATCGAGATCGCCCCCCTTCTTGATCTCTTCCACGGCCTTTTTGAAGTGCATCTCCGTGACGAGCGGCGGCCGGCCTGTGAGAAATCCGGTCTTGAAGCTCTCCAGTTGCTGATGGCCCGCCGCGATCCAGACCGGCGCGGGTTTGGACCCGCATCCGGCCGGCAGCAGGGCGAACAACAGCAGGCAGAGTATCCCGGCAGCGATGCGGCTGGACCGGGGAAGCCCTGCCGGTTGCGGTTCCATCTTTGCGCGAGCAGACCTCTTCTTCATGGCAGTCTGATCTCCGGTCTGGCCTTGAATGGGATCTTCCGGTCCAGTTCGTTGGCCAGGTTGCCGATGGCCGTGACCGCGGCGTCCAGCTCCCCCCGGAGAACCCTGAGATCCTTGGTCGAATCGGCCGCTTCCGCGCTGATCTGGTTGATGTGGTCCAGGGTGGTGTCAATCTTCGCCAGTTTCGCGAGCAGGTCGTGGAGAATGTTCTGGACGGCCGGGAGGATCCCGCCGGGTCCGTAGATGCCCTCGCCGGTCTTGCCGGTGATCGTATCGGCCTTCTCGAGAAGTCCGTCGACCCGGACCGTGATGTCCTGCACCTTTGCGAGGGTTTCGTGGATCGACCGGACGCTTGCCGGATCGCCCACGGCCATCTCCAGGATGGACTCCTTCTTGGAGAAGCGAGCGGTCAACGCCTCC
>JBFYYH010000006.1:0-9371 GCA_041310125.1 Syntrophaceae bacterium
GAGGATGAGCCCTCCTTCCTGCGGCGAACCCGCGCTTGCCGACAAAAGAGAAGGGTATCTGAATGATTCAACCGGTCGCATCCATGCCAAAGCGGTTGTTCCCGCGAACGGGGGAATAACCCACGGGGGGGTATGCCGGAGAAAGCCCGGCAGAACAACCTTTCACAGATTTACTTGTCGGAGAAAAAATCAGGTCCGGACGATGGAACAATCTTCGGCCCATGACGACTGGAAAGCGACGCCCCACGGCCGCTACCTCGCGGGAAGAATGGAAGGCCTCATCCTCGGCCTGAGCGCACCCCAGGCGGGAGAACGCCTCCTCGATATCGGGTGCGGCAGCGGAGAGCAGCTCAGCCTCTTCCGCCGCAAAGGCTGCGATGTAACGGGCGTCGACTCCTCCCATCGCCTCCTGGATCTCGCCGACCGGAAGCTCCGGAACCGGGCGGAACTCCACCGGGGCCCGGCGGAAGACCTTCCCTTCTGCGACAACGAATTCGACATCGTCACCCTGATCGCCTCCCTCGAATTCACGGACGACCCGGGATTGGCCCTGGCCGAGGCGGTCCGGGTCTGCCGGGGCCGGGTCTTCATCGGAACCCTGAACCGCTTTTCGGCCATCGGCCTCCAGGGACGGCTGATGGGGCTTTTCGATCCCCCCTCCGACCGGGAAGCCCGATTCATCGGCCTATCGAGGATCAACACCCTGTTGCGAAACCAGTCTCAGGGGATCCGGCCCCGCTGGGGGAGCGTCCTCTTCCTGCCCTGGGGCTGGTACGGTTTCGGCGCGGGTTTGGAGGAGAAGATCCCGGTGATGAAGAATCCCTGCGGCGCCTTCCTGGGCCTCGCCTTCCCTGTGACCTTTCCCCTGAGGACGATCCAGGAGACGATCCGGGAGACGGCCGCGCTGGGTGCGGAGGGGCAAAGGCCGATGCCGGGGATCGTCCGGGAGTCGAAACATGGCCCATGACGCGCTGCTCTACGAAAAGGAAGCGGAAGACAGGGTGAAATGCGGGCTCTGCGCCCACCGTTGCCGGATCGTTCCCGGCGCCAGAGGCCTCTGCGGCGTCCGGGAAAACCGTGCGGGGACCCTCGTGAGCCTCGTCTACGGGGCGCTGGTCGCCGAAAACGTGGATCCAATCGAAAAAAAGCCCCTCTTTCACTTTCTCCCCGGATCCCTCTCCTTCTCCATCGCCACGGCAGGGTGCAATTTCCGCTGCGATTTCTGCCAGAACCACGCAATCTCTCAATTGCCGCGGAACGAAGAGCGGATCGCCGGGCGCAGACGGACGCCGGAGGCGGTTGTGGAGCTCGCCCTGCGGAGCGGATCGAAGAGCATCGCCTACACCTACACGGAACCGACGGTCTATTTCGAATTCGCCCGCGACACGGCCGGGATCGCGAAAGAGAAAGGACTGCGCAACGTCTTCGTGACGAACGGCTTCATGACGGAGGAGACTCTGAAGCGGGCAGCAACCTGGCTGGACGCGGCCAACGTCGATCTGAAGGCCTTCAGCGACGATTTCTACGGGAAGCGGTGCGGAGCCCGTCTGCAGCCGGTCCTGGACAGCCTGCGGAGAATGAAGGAGATGGGGATCTGGGTCGAGGTGACCACGCTCCTCATCCCGGGGCACAACGACAGCGATGAAGAACTGCGGAAGATCGCCGGGTTCATCGTCTCGCTCGGGGCGGAAACCCCCTGGCACATCAGCCGTTTCCATCCCCAGTACCGGATGACGGATACGGCTTTCACGCCGGCTTCCGCCATCCACCGGGCCGTGCGGATCGGCAAATCGGCCGGCCTCCGGTACGTCTACTGCGGAAACCTCCCCGGAGACACCGGAGAAAACACGCACTGCAGCGGATGCGGCGAGCTTCTGATCGGGCGATACGGCTTCGCCATCGAACGGCTCAACCTCCATGGAGCGGTCTGTCCCCGCTGCGGAGCGACCCTCGACGGCATCTTCTGAAAGGAACAGGAAGGGCCATGAACGAAACCAACGATCTCCCGTGGGAGGTGGCCGCCACGGCCTCCGGGATGACCGAGGCGAAGATCATCGCGGGCAGGCTCGAAAGCGAAGACATCCCTGTGAAGTTCCGCTACGAAGCCGTCGGGGCGATCTATGCCCTCACGGTCGATGGTCTGGGAGAAGTCCGGATTCTCGTCCCCGTCTCCGAAGGGGAGCGGGCCCGGAGAATTCTCGCCCGCTCCTATGAGGAAGGGGACCTTCCCTGGGAGCCTCCGTCCGGATAGCCGCAAAAAAGGGGCCGTGCGGCGGATCCGCACGGCCCCTGCATGGGGGAAGGGGAAAAAGGTTATTTCTTCTTGATGGTGATGTACTCCGCGGCGGCCTCCACCCTGCGGTTCTGCTCGCGCCCGTCCTTCGTGGCGTTGGAGGCCACGGGCCGGGACTCGCCGTAACCTTTCGCCGTCAGGCGGGAGCCGGCAATGCCGAACTTCTCCACCAGGTATTTCCGGATGGCATCCGCGCGGCGCTGGGAGAGCTTTTCGTTGTATTTGGCATCGCCCACGCTGTCGGTATGCCCCTCGATCTGAATCTTCATCTCCGGATGCTTCTTCATCACCTCCGCAAGGTTGCCGATCTCGTCATGGTACTGATTCTTGACGGCCGCCTTGTTGAAATCGAAGAGCACCTTCAGGGTGACCCGGCCCTTCTCCTGGATCGCCTTCTCCATCGGGGTCGCCGCTACCGGCGCCGCCGCCGGCGCCGCCTTGGGCTGCTCCAAAGCCGCCATCGGACAGCCTTCCTTGTCCACAGCCATCCCCTTGGGGGTGCCGGGGCACACGTCGAGGTAATCGGGGACGCCGTCCTTGTCCGAATCGATCGGACATCCGTCCTGGTCCACATCGGAGGAGGTCACATTCGCCGGCGTGCCGGGGCATTTGTCCAGATAGTCGGGAACGCCGTCGTTGTCCGAATCGAGCGGACAACCGTACTTGTCCACCTTCACGCCGGCCGGGGTCATGGGACACTTGTCCGCTTTGTCGGGAACGCCGTCCTTGTCCGAATCGAGAACCACCACCGGTGCGGCGGCCGGCGCGGCGGCCCGGGTCTCGGCCACGACCGGCTTCTCCTTTTCGCCGCCGAAGAGGAAGTTGATCCCGACCGTGTAGAGGAGGTTATCCTGGCGATCGTTGAAAGGCATGACATGGCGGACATCCGCCCGCAGCGCGATGCTGTCCGTCAGAAAGAACTTGAGGCCTGCGCCATAATCCAGCGCGAGCCGGTTGCTGCCCCCCGGTCCGTCCACCAGCCTTCCGCCGATGCCCGCCGCGAGGAAGGGAACCAGCCGCCCCTCGGGCATGAAATGATAGAGCACATCCACGCCGTATCCGAGGAGATTGACATCCGGTTTCCCGGCCAGCGACTTCCTCTCCGAATCCCCGTAATAGATCGCACTCTCAAATCCCCAGTTCTTCGTGATGTCGGAGCCGACCCGGATCCCGTAGATGAGCGGGTTTTTGAAATCTTCGTCGCTGTCGAACATGTAACCGCCGATGAAAGGGGTGATCGAAGCGGCGCCCGGTCTGATTTCCGCATGACCGGCTGCAACAACCATCCAAGCCAGAACCGCCAAGCAACCAATAACGATTTTCTTCATATGTTCCTCCTTCGTGGCTGTTTCTCAAAATAGGCGAGCGCCCATTGAACCGATGGAATCCGTATCCGTGAAGCTCCCTGCCTGCGGGCCGGAAGCTTTTCTGCAGTTGTATTTACTTATAATCCAATTATCGCTCAATTGCCAACATATTTTTCTCTTTTTTTGAAAACGTCATCGAATCGCCCGCCTGAAAGAGAATCGAGATGCGGATCTCCGGCCGAACCGCGGACAGAGGTCCCCCATGGATCCACTACATCTTGTGGTGCCCCTCAAAAAGGATACATTCCGTTGTATTTTTTCTTTACAAGCCCCTTTTCTTCTGTTAGAATTCGCCAAAATTTCGCTATCTGACGGATTTTAAAGAAGATGAGACTCAGAAAGCTGGAAATCACCGGTTTCAAATCCTTCCGCGAGAAGGTCGTCGTCGACTTCTCCCCCGGGATCAGCGGCATCGTCGGCCCGAATGGCTGCGGCAAGAGCAATATTGCCGATGCGATCCGCTGGGTCATGGGCGAGCAGCGGGTTCGGACCCTCCGCGGAAAGAAGATGGAGGACGTGATCTTCAACGGCACGGACGACACCCCGCCAAGCGGAATGGCGGAGGTCTCGATGACGCTCACCGCGGATGATCAGAAGTTTCCCGGTCATTACGCGGAGTGCGCCGATGTGATGATCGCGCGGCGCCTCTTCCGAGACGGGGAAAGCGAATACACGATCAACAAGATTCCCTGCCGCCTCCTGGATGTCAGGGAATTTTTCATGGGAACGGGGGTCGGCGCCCGGACCTATTCCCTCGTCGAACAGAACAGTGTCGCCTCCCTCGTCGAGGCGAAACCGGAGGAGAGGCGGCAGTTCATCGAGGAGGCCGCCGGCATTTCCAAGTACAAGAGCCGGAAGGAGTCGGCCGTCCGGAAGATGGAGTCGACCCGGGAGAACCTCGTCCGCCTGACCGACATCATCCGGGAAGTCAAGACGCAGCTCAACACGATCTCCCGGCAGGCAAAAAGGGCGGAGCAGTACAAGGTCCTCCGGCAGGCCGTCAAGGAGTCCGAGTTGACCGTCGCCCTCCAGACCTATGCCGACCTGGAGACCCGCCGCACCTCCCTGGACGGAGCGAAAAATGAACTCAAAGACCAGGAAATGGAGGTTCGGACCCTCCTCCAGGGCGTCGAGGCCGCCCTCGAGGAGTTGAAGGCGGAAGTCCTGGAAAACGAAAACGCAATCTCCTCCCACCAGGAGAAGCTCTACGGCGCGAAGAATGCCATCGGCATCCAGGAACAGGGGATTGAGTTCGCCCGGAAAAAAATCCAGGATCTGGCCGCGAGAAGGCTGAAGGGAACCGCGGAGAGCGAGACCCTCAAAGAAAGGGAGAAAGAGGCGGAGCGGGAGATGATCGCCATCCGGGCCGCGGAGGAGAGCGGAACGATCGATGGACTGAGGGAAGCCGTCGCCGATCAGGAAAAGGTCCTGGAAGAACTCCGCGCCATGGACCGGACCGGGCAGCGGGAACTGGAGGAGGAAAAGGTCCGCTACATTGACATCGTCACGGAGAAGGCCAAGCACAGAAACTCGGCGGCCAGCCTCGCCCGCATCATCGAGGACCTCGCCAGGCGGGAAGAGCGAGAGAAGCGGGAGATTGAGGAAAACGAAAAGCGGGCAGCCGCGCTTCGCCGGACACTGGAGCAGCTCCATGCCGGACTTGCCGCCGACGAAAAGGGCTTCGCGGAGATCGGGCGGAAGCGGGAAGAGATCGCCGACGAACTGCAGAGGGTCCGCGAGGAGCTGGAGGCCGGCGAGGAGCGGATCGCGGGATTGCGGGAGGAGATCGGACGGAAAACGTCCCGACTGGCCTCGCTCAGAGAGTTTGAGGAGGGCTACGCCTGGTGCAACGAGGGGGTCAAATCCCTCATGACGGAGCCCCAGGGATCCGACCGGCAGGGGGTTTCCCGGGATCTCTTCCTCGGTCTCGTCGCCGACCACATCCGGGTGCCGCGGGAGTACGAGACGGCCGTCGAGGCGGTTCTCGGGGAGAAGCTCCAGTACATCGTGGTGAAGGACCAGAGGGACGGCATCCGGGCGATCGATTACCTCAAGAACGCCGCCCTCGGCCGGGGGAGTTTCGTCCCCCTCGAGGTCCGGCCCCATGCCTCCGGGAATGTCCACGGGGAGCACCTCCGGGATGCAATCCCCCTGATCGCACAGATTGAGGTCCGGGAGGATTTCCGGGCCATCGTCGGCGAACTCCTCGGAGACGTCCTGCTTATCCCGAACCTCGGCAACGGAATCTCCCTCTGGCGACAGAACGGATTCCGCGGCACCTTCGTCACCCCGGAGGGAGACATCATCAGCCCAAGCGGCATCCTGACGGGCGGGAGCCGCAACGGGAACGATCGGAGCCTGCTGCGCAACCGCCGGGAAATCGGCGAACTCGCCGAAGAGGTCGCAACCATCTCGGAGGAACTCCGGGAGGAGCAGGAGAGACGCCGGGAGAACGCCTCCCTGGTCTCCCAGTGGGACGAGGAACTGCTCCGGCTCCGCTCCCAGCTTCGCCTTTCGGAACTCCGGATCAACGGTCTCCGGAAGGACATCGAGCGGTACGACGGGGAAATGCGCCAGGTTTCGGAACGGAGGCAGGTCCTCGATTTCAATCTCGAAAATCTCCGGACGGAGGCCGCCGAGGCCCGCGGGAAAATCGCCGGGCACGAAGGGGAGATGAAGGCCCTTGACGGGCGGGAAGCGGCCCTCAACCAGGCGATGGCCGGCGCCAGGGAGCGGGCGGAATCGCTGCGCGCGGACCTGGAGACGAAGGAGCGAACCCTCACCGAACAGAAGATCCGCCTCGCCTCACTGGAGGAGAAGCGGGAGGCCAACCTCAAGACCCTGGCCCGGCTGGAGGCCGCCCTCGCCGACTATGCCCGGGAGCAACAAAACCGGCTGGCGGATGCCGAAAGCTACGAAAGGGAATCCCGGGAACTGGCCGAGCAGATCGCTGCCGAGCAGGAAAGCCTGCAGGATCTTTACGCCGAGTGCGAGAGGCTGGAAAAATCCCTCTCGGAAAACAGAAACGCCCAGGCGGAGAAGGAGGAAACCCTCCGAACGCGCGAAGCGGAACTCCGCGAAACCCGGAAGGTCATTGACCGGCATCTTCAGGACGGCAGCGAACTGGAGATGGCCTTCAGGCAGATCGTCCTCCAGATGGAGAATCTGCGGCAGAACATCCGGGAAAGGCATGGCGAGGATCTTGCCCTGCTCATCGGGTCGTTCCGGCCGCTCGCGGAAGAGGAGATCGCGGAGCTGGCCGCGAAGCTCGAAAAAGATCGAAGGGCCGTGGAGAACTTCGGCGAGGTCAACCTGCTGGCGCTGGGCGAGCACGAGGAGCTGAAGGCCCGTTACGAATTCCTCACCGCCCAGGCCGCCGACCTGAACGCCTCCCTCGAAACGCTGCAGAAGACGATCACCCGGATCAATGCCATATCCCGGAAGCGGTTCGCGGAAACCTTCGAGGGGGTCAACCGCTGCTTCCAAGAGGTCTTTACCCGTCTGTTCCCCGGCGGCCGGGCGGAACTCCGCCTGACGGACGAGACCGACCTCCTGGAGACGGGTGTGGACATTGAAATCAAGATCCCCGGGAAGCGAACCCAGAGCGTCACGCTCCTCTCCGGCGGCGAAAAATCCCTGGCGGCCATCGCGCTGATCTTCTCCATCCTCCTCTACCGTCCCGTCCCCTTCCTCCTCCTGGACGAGGTGGACGCGGCGCTCGACGACAGCAACATCAACCTGTTCAACCGCCTGGTCAAGGAGACAGCCGCCAACTCCCAGATCTTGATGATCACCCACAACAAGGTCACGATGGAAATCGCCGACAGCCTCTACGGCGTCACGATGCCGAAGCAGGGGGTTTCGATGCTGGTCTCCGTCAACCTCAACTGAAGACTTCGCAAAAACCGGGATGCCGCGCTGCGCTCCACCCTGCCGGAATCGCTTTACATCTTCATGAAAAAACGGTTATAAAGGCCCCGGCGCTTGGATTCCGCCCTCTTTGCTGTTCGAGCGGCAGGCGCAAGCGAAACGGCCGATGAATTGCATCTGCGGCAGGCCGCGGAGAATCTTCGGCCCTGAAACAGGCAGACCCCTTTCGTTCTCGATTGCACATTCCGCCGCAAACCGCGGCGAAGGCGCTTGCGGGCGGCGGGCGGATTCATCGCAGGATGGGTGGAATG
This sequence comes from Syntrophaceae bacterium, assembly GCA_041310125.1. Classification (GTDB taxonomy): domain Bacteria; phylum Desulfobacterota; class Syntrophia; order Syntrophales; family UBA5619; genus JAKAFS01. Next base: position 7,842 of record JBFYYH010000006.1, read on the forward strand.
GAAACAGACAACGAAGGAAAACGGTTTTTCGACCGGTTGAAATCAGGGCTCGCCAAGACCCGGAAACTCCTCCTGACAGACGTCGACGACCTCATTCTCGGAAGCAAGGAGATCGACCAGGCGCTCTTCGAGGAACTCGAGGAGGCGCTGATCGTCGCCGACGTCGGACCGGCCTTCACGGGCGAGCTCATCGAATCGCTGAAGGAGAAGGTCCGGCGCAAGGAGCTGGGCAGCCCGGAGGTCCTCCGGAAGGTCCTTCGGGAGACGATGCGGGAGATCCTCCTCGCAAACGAACCTCCCCTCCGGATCCCGACGAACCGGATCCACACGGTCATGATTGTGGGAGTCAACGGAACCGGGAAGACCACGACGATCGGAAAGCTGGCCCATCTCCTCAAGGCGGACGGACACGGGGTGACGCTGGTCGCCGCGGACACTTTTCGCGCCGCGGCCATCGAGCAGTTGGAGGTCTGGGCCAACCGGGTGGGAACGCCCCTGATCCGCCAGAAAGCCCATGCCGACCCGGCCGCGGTGGTCTTCGACGCCATCCGTTCGGTAAAGAGCGGCCCCCCCCGGGTGGTGATTATCGACACGGCAGGCCGCCTGCATACGAAGGTCAACCTGATGGAGGAACTCAAGAAGATGCGCCGCATCCTGGAACGGGAGCTCCCCGGCGCACCCCACGAGGTCCTCCTCGTCCTGGACGCCACCACCGGCCAGAATGCGATCGCCCAGGCGAAGATGTTCCGCGATGAGATCGGCGTCACCGGTCTCATTCTGACGAAACTGGATGGAACGGCCAAGGGGGGCGTCGTCGTGAGAATCGCGAAAGAACTGAAGATCCCGATTGGCTACATCGGCATCGGCGAGAAAATCGATGATCTGCGGCCCTTCCGGGCGGCAGAGTTCGTCGAGGCCCTCTTCGAGCGGAACGGCCCCTGAGCCATTTCCGGCATCCGCTCTGCTGAGGCCTCAACTGGAGCGTGATCAGACGGACAGGAGCCGGCAGCGGTAAAGCGAGAGCGTTGATCCGTTATTTGGGCGGGCATCAAGACGGGAGAGGGTCACGCAATGCAACCCCCTTCGGCAACACCGCAAAAGACGCTCACCCTCCTGGACGGCGTTGCCCTGATCGTCGGCATCGTCGTCGGGACGGGGATTTACAAGACGCCTTCCCTGGTGGCGGCCAACACGGGTTCGGAGGGCGCTTTTTTTCTGGCCTGGGCTTTGGGAGGACTCGTTTCCCTGATCGGCGCGCTCTGTTACGCCGAGTTGGCCACCGCCTATCCTCATGCAGGCGGCGATTACCATTATCTCAACCGCGCTTTCGGGCAGAAGGCGGCCTTTCTGTTCGGTTGGGCGCGGATGACGGTCATTCAGCCCGGCTCCATCGCCTTGCTTTCCTATGTCTTCGGCGATTATCTCTCCCAGCTCCTGCCCCCGGCATTCGGACCCCCGGTCTGCGCCATCAGCGCCATCATCGTCCTGACGGCGATGAACGTCATGGGCACCCGAAGCGGCGCCTTGACG
>JBFYYH010000007.1:0-16718 GCA_041310125.1 Syntrophaceae bacterium
GTTTTCATCGGCTACAAGGTAGCGGGGCTTCTCGGCTCGGTGATCGCCATGGGCGCTATCTCCCTGCCCACCTTCTTTTACAGCATTGCCGCCGCCTACCAGCTCCATCGGCTGAGGAGCAACCTGCGGGTGCGGGCTTTTCTGAAGGGCGTTGGCGCTGCCGTGGTGGGGATGATCCTGGCGGCGGGGTTCACGATCGCCCGGGCCTCGCTGGTGGACCTCTGGACGGCCGTCCTGGCCCTGGCCTGCCTGGCGGCGCTGGTCCGCTTCAAGCTGGACGCCTCCCTGGTGGTTGTCGCGGCCGGTGCCGTCGGTCTGTTTCTCGGTTAGCCGCCCAGAAGACGCGGATCAAACCGAAACGACCTTACCGGAACGGAGAGGCGCAGTATGGTGATTCCCTCTTTCCCACAGACGGCGGCACCCGTCGCCCTGCAATGCGGGCCCGCCGCGTTTCCGTCCCTCGGAACCTTTTTGCAGACCTATGGAGGTGCGGTATGTTGAAGATCACGACGGTCATCGAAAATACGGTTGCATCCCCGTCATCGGGGCTGAATTGTGAACCGGGCCTTTCTTTTTACCTCGAATATCAAGGGAAGAAGGTGCTCTTTGACACGGGTGCGTCAGAAAAAATGGTTGAAAATGCAAGAAACCTTCAAATCCCATTGGAGGAAATCGATCTGTGCGTCATCTCCCACGGTCATTTTGACCATACGGGCGGACTGGAGAGAGTCTTAGACCTGAACCAAAAAGTACGGGTGATTATGAAGGCGGGGGCGGACGGCGCCTATTTCTTCAAACTGGGGTTCCTGAAGAAGGATATCGGCGTCCCTTCTTCCTTATTCGAGAGATATCGAGATCGCATTCAATTCATAAGGAATGACCTGGAACCCCTTCCCGGATTTGCATTAATCACGAAGATCAAGCGCACACGCCCCCTGGTGAAAGGAAACGCCAAGCTCCTGAAAAAGATCGAGGGGAAGTATGTCCGGGATGATTTTGCCCATGAGCTTGTCGCGTCGCTCAAAACGCCCAAGGGAATGGTGGTCATCACGGGTTGTTCGCACAATGGGGTATTGAATATGGTCGACGCCGTGAAAGAGAAATATCCGGATGAACCGATCGCAGCGGTGATCGGGGGATTCCATTTGATTGGAATCCCGCTGCTGAAGAACAGCATGTCGATTTCTCCTGCAGAAGTGGAACGGCTTGCGCAAGAAATGGTGGATTATCGCATCGGAAAAACCTACACAATGCACTGTACGGGCGGAAAGGCGTACGGAATCATGAAAAAAGTCATGGGAGACCGCCTCGAATACCTCGCTTCCGGCGATCGGATCGCATTCTGAGCCTGGGTTCGCCCACGCAAGCTGTCCCGGGCTCTCCGGCGATATCATTTTTTCAGAAACCTCTCCTCGATGAAGTCGGCGACGGCTCCGGCATCGTTGAGATCGAGCAGCGGCACGTCGAGTTCGAGCGGTTCATCGCTGGCCACCGCCAGGAGCAGCGGATCGTTCTCCGCCCCCCGGCAGATGAGCGAGGCGCTCCGCTCTCGGCGGTGCAACTCAATCTTCGGCAGAGAACCCTGTTTGAATCCCTCGACCAGGACGATATCCACATCGGCGAAGTAGTTCGCCAGGATTTCCGCGATCGGAGGAGGTGCCTTATGTCTCTTCACCAGCGCCAGCTTTTCGGGAGAAGAGATCAGCATGGTGTCGGACCCGGCAGAGGTCAGGCGGTGGCTGTCTTTTCCCGGATGGTCGATGTCGAAACGATGGGCGTCATGCTTGATGGCGCCGACCCTGTACCCTCTTTCCTTCAATCGGGCGATGACCTTCTCCAGAAGGGTCGTCTTGCCGGTGCCTGATTTTGCCGCAAACGAAACCGCCTTCACGGTCATGGGGAACCTTCCTTTCTTCTCCTCGAACAACTCCCGGTGACATTCTTTATGAGGCAACGTTACCCCTCCCAAACATCCGCCCGGTTACATTTTAATGTGAGGCAAACCTTCCGGCACCCCGTGCGATAACCGGAAACAATCAAAGGGATTCCGGCGTGAAGGCCACCACATCCTCGATCCGCTCCCTGCCGGAGACGGTCATGGCGAGCCGGTCGATGCCGAGGGCAATGCCGGCCGAGGGGGGCATCCCGGCAAGCGCTTCGAGAAAGGACTCCGGCATGGGAGATACCGGACGGCCCTGCCGGCGGCGACGGCGGATGGCCTCCTCGAAGCGCCGGCGCTGCTCCCGGGGATCGGTCAGCTCGGAAAAGGCGTTGGCCACCTCCAGGCCCGCGATGTAGAGTTCGAATCGCTCCGCGACCGAAGGGTCTCCGGCCTTCACCCGGGCCAGGGAACCCAGCTCGGCGGGATAGTCGTAAAGAAACACGGGGGTCTCGTTGCCCAGACGGGGTTCAATCGAGAGGGCGAGGATCTCATCGAAGCGGTCGGCCGCAAGGGCCTCGGAGAGGGGGACCGGGGCGTACCGGGCGAAGGCCTCCCGTACGGTGAGCCTCTCCCAGGGGGGGCCAAGGCGGATCCTCCTCCCCGGCGGGCCCAGCGAACTTCCAAAGCCGAGCTCTCCCGCCATCTGGCCGATCAGCCCCTCGCAGTCGTCCATCAACGCCCGGTAGTCTGCATGGCTCCGGTACCACTCGAGGAGGGTGAATTCCGGGAGATGGCGTTCGCCCCGCTCCCCGCCGCGGAAACACCTGCAGAGCTGGAAGATCTTCGGATAACCTGCCGCCAGAAGCCGCTTCATGCAGAGCTCCGGGGAGGGATGGAGGAACCACTCCCCCGAGGCCACGGGTTCGATGTGGCATTCGGGCGCCGGCGCCGGAATCCGGCAGGGCGTCTCGACCTCGAGAAAATCCCGCTCCACAAAGAAGCGGCGGATCGCCTGAACCATCCGCGCCCTCAGTTTCAGGGCATCGGCCTTGGCGGCCAGCGTCCACCCCTCGTCCATCCGCCGCCTATCCCTTGACCCGGGTGAGGTACTCCCCGCTGCGGGTGTCGATCCGGATCTTTTCCCCCTCCTCGATGAAGGGCGGGACCTGAAGCTGGTAGCCGGTCTGGACGGTCACCGGCTTGGTGTTTCCCGACACGGAATCCCCCTTCGCCCAGGGGTCGGCCTTGGTGACGACCACGTCGATAAAATTGGGCAGGCTGATCCCGAGGGGCCGCTCCTCGAAGAGAAGGATCTCCACTTCGATGTTGTCCAGAAGAAAATGCTTCGCCTCGCCGACCTGCTCTTCCGTGAGAAAGACCTGTTCATAGCTCTGGTTGTCCATGAAGCAGTATTTTCCCTCTTCCTTGTAGAGGTACTGCATCTTCTTCTCCTGCAGGTCGGCCGTCTCGAAGACGTCCACGGAGCGGAAGGTCCGCTCGAACTGGTTCCCGTTGATCATGTTCTTCAGCTTGCAGCGGTAGAGGGCCTGACCCTTGCCCGGTTTGACGAAGTTGAACTCCGTGACGATGTAGGGATCGTTTTCGATCTTGATCCGGAGCCCTTTTCGCAGATCACTGGCTGTGTACATCGAATTTGCTCTCCTTTTCCTGTCGGCAGCGGGATGCCGCCGGTCGTTGCCCTCTCGGGCAATGGGGCCCGGCGGCCTATCCTGCCGCATTTTCTAATCCATTTGCACCCGCTTGTCAAAAGAATGTTTCCCGCCTCTCGTCTCCCGGAAGAGGAGGAACGAGCGGGTCGAGGGGAACCTTCCCCAGGCCGCCCGGGCTGTCCTGCACGTAGCGGGGGATGCAGAGGCCGGAGAGGGTGCAGCGAAGGTTCTCCATCATCTCCGCGCCGGTCCGGATCTCGGCGCGAAAGTGGTCCGTTCCCTGCACCGGGTCGCACTGGAAGAGGTAGTAGGGACGGACCGAAATCCTCTGCAGGCCGCAGAGCAGATCCCGCATCGTCCGGCCTTCGTCGTTGACCCCGCGGAGGAGAACCGACTGGTTGGAGACGGGGAACCCCGACGCGAGGAGCCTCTCGCACGCCCTTGCGGATTCCCTCGTGATCTCCCGCGGGTGGTTGAACTGCGTGTTGAACCAGAGGGGGCGGTGGCGCTTCAGCATCGCGCAGAGCTGAGGCGTGATCCGCATCGGGAGGGTAACCGGCGTCCGGCTTCCGATGCGCAGGACCTCCACGTGGGGGATCGCCCGGAGGGCCCCCAGAAACCAGTCCAGCAGACCCTCGGGAATCAGGAGAGGGTCCCCGCCCGAAACGATCACCTCCCGCACGGAGGGGGTCCGCGCCACATGATCCACCATGGCCTGCAGCCGTCCCTTTCCTCGGGGAAGGCCTTTCGAGAGCCACATCCTCTTCCGGTTGCAGTGCCGGCAGAAGACGGCGCAGTCGGCGGAGGCCAAGGCAAGGCAGCGGTCGGGATAACGCTGAATCAGCCCCGGGACCGGCATCGCCTCCTCCTCCCCGAGAGGATCCGGCCTCCCTCCGAGGGAGAAGCCGATTTCCCGGGGATCGGGAAACGACTGCCGACGGAGCGGATCCTCCTCGTCCACCGGGTCCTGAAGCGACAGGTAATAGGGGGTGATGGCCAGGGGATACTTCTCGACTACGGCCTCCCAGGGGAAAAGCGAGGCCCGGGGCCGGTTGAGGAGCCGGGCCAGCTGATCCAGGGAACGGACACGATGTTCAAGCTGCCATTCCCAGTCGTTCCACGACGCCCGGGAGACAGATTCCCAGCGCTCCCCGCCGATCCCCTTGCGGCCCTTCGGGTGGACCGCCCGGGGGAGTCGGCCTCCCGGAGGGGCGGTTTTCGCGCCGGGCTTCCTCCCGGCTGCCCCCGGACGGCGGCGGCCGCCGGGCGGTACGGTCTTCATAGCCTCTCCCTTTCCCCCTTTTGTCGGAAACCCTTCACCCATCACAAACGGCTGTCTTCCCCTTCCCTTCCGGGACGACCCCCCGGGCGGGGGTTTTCCCAAATCAAGGAAGGGCCATCTAACACAATTTCCTCTTTCTGGAAAGGGGCAAGAAATCGAAACATCAGGTAGAGTTTTCCACCATCTGTGCCGTCTGCCCGCAAGAAAGGATTTGCTTTGTCATGCCAGATATTCTATCTTTTTACCCACAGGAGGGGCGATCTCTTCCGGCCGGCTTCCGCTCCGCCAGGACCGGTTTCGCCCGCCCCTCCCCGGACGGATCATCTTCCACGCCCCCTTCTTGAAGGAAGGGATCAACCACGAAGGGAGATCGCCCATGAACGCATTTTCGAAAGATGAACTCAAGGCCTTGCTCGGAAAACGAAAGGGTTTGTGCGTCTCGATCTTCATGCCCGCCTTCCGCACGGGGGCGGAGAGCCAGCAGAACCAGATCCGGATGAGGAATCTTCTGCGCGGCGCGGAGGAAAGGCTGCTGGCCGGCGGCCTGCGGCCCCAGGAGGTGAAGCAGCTTCTCGAACCGGCCCAGGCGCTGCAGGGCAATGTCCTTTTCTGGAGACGGCAAAGCGACGGTCTGGCTCTCTTCCTGGCCAGGGATCTGTTCCGCTGTTTTCGCCTTCCCGAGACCTTCGATGAAATCATCGCGGTCGCCGACCATTTTCACATCAAGCCCCTCCTGCCGCTTCTGGGGGGAGACCGGCGATTCTATATCCTGGCCCTCAGCCAGAAAGAGGTCCGGCTCCTCGAGGGGACCCGGCATCATGTCGAGGAAATCGAACTCGAATCGGTTCCGAAGAATCTTTCCGAAGCGCTCCAGTATGACGATCCGGAGAAGCAGGTCCGTTTCCGCGCCGGGGCCCCGGGAGGAGGCTCCTCCATGGTCTCCGGCCATGGCGCGGAGATCGACGACACGAAGGAGAATCTCCTCAAGTATTTCCGCATGATCGACCGGGGTCTCCGCGATCTTCTCCGGGAGGAGCGGGTCCCCCTGATCCTGGCCGGCGTGGAATACCTCTTTCCCATCTATCGGGAGGCGAACACCTATCCGCATCTTCTCGACGGGGGGATCACGGGAAATCCGCAGGGGAGCAGCGCAGAGGCACTGTACCGGCTGGCCCTGGAGCAGGTCGCCCCCTTCTTTCGCAAGGCGGAAGAAGACGCCCTCGCCCAGTACCGGCAATCTTCGGGAACCGGACTGACCTCCTCCGACCTCGGCCAGATCGTCCCGGCTTCCCTGCACGGACGGATCGGCCTGCTCTTCGTCGCCTCGGGCCGAGGGCAGTGGGGAACCTTTTCCGCGGAGAACGACGCCGTCGAGGTGCACCCCGAGAGGAAAGAGAACAGCGAAGACCTGATCGAGATGGCCGCCGTCCAGACCTTCCTCAACGGCGGGGAGGTCTTTACCCTCCCACAGGGGGAAATGCCGGACACGCGCGACCTGGTCGCGGTGTTCCGGTACTAAAGATCAGCGCGGAGAGGTTCCGGGTGGGCGAAAACCCAGCAGAACAGGCAGAGATGAGGGGGCGCAAAACGCGGGCGGCAGGCCTCTCCGTCCTCTCCAACACCCTTCTGGTGACGCTGAAGCTGATCGTGGGCCTGCTGATCGGCTCCGTCTCGGTCCTCTCCGAGGCGATCCATTCCGGCGTGGACCTTCTGGCCTCCGTCATCGCCCTCTTTTCCGTCCGGACCTCCGGACTGCCGGCCGACCCTCAGCACCCCTACGGCCACGGAAAGATCGAAAATATCTCCGGCACCATCGAAGCCCTCCTGATCTTCGCGGCCGCCGGGTGGATTCTCTTCGAGGCGGTCCAAAAGCTGCTCCAGCCGGAGCCGATCGAATACCTCGGGTGGGGCGTTCTGGTCATGCTGTTTTCGGCCGGGGTCAACCTCGTCCTCTCTGAAATGCTCTTCCGGGTGGGGCGGGAGACGGATTCGATCGCCCTGCAGGCGGACGGCTGGCACCTGCGGACCGACGTCTACACCTCCCTGGGCGTCACGGGAAGCCTCTGTCTGATCTGGATCGGCCAGCGTCTCTTGCCCGGCTGGAACCTGCACTGGCTCGATCCCGCAGCGGCCCTGGGCGTGGCCGTTCTGATCCTCCGCGCCGCTTACCAGCTCACGGTCCAGGCGGCGGGCGACCTTCTGGACATGCGGCTCCCTCCCGAGGAGGAGGCGCGGATCCGCGGCCTGATCGAAGCCCATCGCCCCGTCATCCATGGCTTTCACAAGCTTCGGACGCGCAAGGCCGGGCACCTGCGCTTCATCGAGTTTCACATCAAAGTGGCCCCGGAGATGTCGGTGGAGGCTTCCCACCGGATCACCGTCGACCTCTCAAACCTCATCGAAAAGCACTTTTCCGGGGCCAGCGTGACCGTTCACACCGAGCCCTGCGACGGGCGCTGCGACGAGAGCTGCCGCTCCGGCTGCCTGCTGAGCGAGGGAACCCGAAGCGATATCCGGCGGGCGAAGCAGGCCCACCGCCAAGGACAGGAATCCGGTTAAGGCCAGCCGCCCGGGAAAAGGACCGGACCCGGAAGAAAGCGGGCCTCCTCCCCGGGCTTTGGGGACCCGACGGACGCATGACCCTGATTCAAACCACCCAAAAAGGAGGAAAAAAGACGTGGAGATTAAAGAAACGACACTGGAGATGCTGAAGGCGGAAAGTTTCATCTCGGAAAGGATCCGGGAGATCCGGGAGGCCGTGGGAGAGGGGACCGCGATGAACGCCCTTTCCGGCGGGGTAGATTCCTCGGTGGTCACCCTGATCGGACACAGGGCGCTGGGGAAGAGGCTGAAAACCTACTTCATCGACAACGGCATCATGCGGCAGGATGAACCGCAGCAGATCGCCTCTCTCTTCTCCTCCCTCGGAGTCCCCATCGAGATCGTCGACGCCCGGGAGGCGTTCTTCCGCGCCCTCCGGGGATTGACGGATCCGGAGGAGAAGCGGGAGGCCATCACCCAGACCTTCTACCGGGACGTCTTCGTCCGCCTTCTCCGGGAAAGCGGGGCGAAGCATCTCCTGCAGGGATCGATCTACACGGACGTGGAGGAGACCGTCGCCGGGATCAAGAGACAGCACAACATCCTCACTCAGCTCGGCATCGACACGGAGGCCCTCTACGGTTACCGCGTCCTCGAACCGCTGATCACCCTCCGCAAACCCGCCGTGCGCGCCGTCGGCAAGGCCCTGGGCCTCCCGGAATCCGTGTTTGGCAGGCCCCCCTTCCCCGGTCCGGCCCTGGCGGCCCGGGTGATCGGGGAGGTGACGCCGGAACGTGTGGAGACGGTGAGAAAAGCAACGAAAATCGTCGAGGAACTCCTCTCCGGCTCCGGCGCGTTTCAGTACCTGGCGATCCTGCACGAGGACCGGGTCACGGGAATCCGGGACGGGAAAAGGGATTACGGATTCCAGATCGAGGTCCGCTGCTGGGAGAGCAGCGATGCGAAGACCGCCTCCCCCACCCGGCTCCCCTTTGATCTCCTGGAACGGCTGGCGGAGAGAATCGCGACCGAGGTCGAAGGGGTCGTCAGCGTCACCTACAACCTCTCGACGAAGCCCCCCTCCACAATCGAGGCGATCTGAGAGAGGCGGGAAGCCGTCAGGCTTCGTCGGACTCGGACGGAAATCCCGTCGGGCGCGGCGCGGCGCATCCTCCCTCCTCCGGATCGGGGCGGACCCGACCCTTGTAGATGTAACGTTCGAAGAGACGGTGATAGGGCGTCCAGTCCGACTCCTCGCCGCGGGCGCTGCGGATCGTCTCCTGGAAGGCGTTCACCTTGGCGTCCAGATCGTCCATGTAGTGGACGATCAGGGCTTCGACGGTCTTGGGTCTCTTGGGGGAGCCGAATTCCAGGACCCCGTGATGGCTCAGGATCAGGTGGCGCAGCTCCATCGCCGCCTGCTCGGGGAAATCGGGAATCGTCGCGATCCTGGCGTCGACCATCTCCACGCCGAGGACGATGTGGCCGATCAGGCGCCCGGCGTCGCTGTACTCGACGATCCGGTCATAGGAGAATTCGTAGATCTTGCCGATGTCGTGGAGGAGCCCGCCGGCGATCAGGAGGTCCCGGTTGACCCCCGGGTAATGGGCGGCCGCCCGGTCGAGAAGACGGACCACAGAAAGGGTGTGCTCCAGCAGGCCGCCCAGGTAGACGTGGTGAAACCCCTTGGCCGCCGGCGCCTTCCGAAAGAGCGCGGCAATCTCCTCGTCGCGGAAAAATGCATTCAGAAGAGCCGAGAGACAGGGGGATCCGACCTGCCCGACGAAGGCGAGAATCTCCGCAAACATCGCCCCGATGTCCCCCGGCGCCGCCGGGAAGAAATCCGCCAGCTCGACCTCCCGGTCCTCCGCCTTCCGCAGCTCGCTGATCGAAAGCTGGACGGCGTTCTTAAAATGGAGCGCCCTGGCCTGGACATGGATCAGATCGCCCTTCCTGAACGCCTTGTCCCACGCCAGCGCGTTCTCCCAGACCTTTCCGTCGAGATCCCCCGTCCGATCCCGAAGGCGGACGTTCAGATAGGGGGATCCCTTCTGGGAATAGGCGAGCGTCTTCTCCGCAGCGAGGAAGACCTCGTTCACGCGGTCTCCCGCCTGGATCTCCTTCACGTAGATCTTTTTTTCCTTCAATGGCTCACCCACCCTTCATCGCAATCCATCTTTTCCCTGCCTCTCGCGGAGGATCCGGCGGTCGCCGGTCCTCATCGTCAGTTTCGTCGCGTCGAAATACTCCATCAGCGGGATAATGAACTTTCTCGAAAGTCCGGTCAGTTCCTTGAAGCTGGCCGGCGTCGCTTCGCCTTCCCGGAGGAGGAGCTTCCGGTAATCGTCCCGGAGGCTCTCCAGAACATCCCGGTGAAAATTCAGCTCCTCGCTGATCCGGACCAGCTCCCCCTCGCGGATCATCACCTGGAGGAGGCTGGCCATCTCCCTGTTCCGGTCGGAGAACCGCTCCAGGATCTCGCGCGCGGTCGGCGGCGCCAGCCCCGCCTCCCGGTAGACTTGGGAGAGCCGGCCGCGCAGGTCCTCCATCCCGGCCTTCAGCTGGACCTGGTGACCCCGCAGGCGGATGCTCTCCTTCTCGGCGAGGATCGCCTCCTTTTTTTCGAGTTCCCGAAGAGCCATGCCGAAGATCTTCTGTCCCATGCCGTCCCCGAGCCCGAGCATGGTTCGCAGCTCCTCCCGGGAGAGCCCCTCCTTCAGCGGAAACCGCCCGTGGTACTCCTGGAGCTCCCGGAGGATGGTCTCCTGAAGCCCGTCGTAGACCGGGCGGGAAAGGACCTTCAGCTCCTCCCGGTCGAGAAGGACGGCCTCCTTCCGGGCGAACATCCCCTCCAGGATCTTCCCCAGCTCCTTCTCGCGGATCCCGGTCCTCACGATGAGGCCGGGGCCGTTGCTCCCCCCCATCCCGGACCTCGCCAAAACGGCGGCCACCCGCTGCGCCTCCCCGCCTCCCTCCAGACGCCGGAATTCATCGAGGACCCCGGCCGAAGAACGTTTGTGCTTGGCGGGCAGGGGATCGACGATCACGCCCCCTCCGACCGTCGTGACCGGGGAGTAGCTGCGGATGACGAACCGGTCTCCGGCGACGACGGCCAGCGGCGATTCCAGAACGAGCTGGGCATATCCCTCCCCGCCGGGGTCCAGCTCCTCCCGCTCGAGGAGGATCACCCGCGCCATCACCTCGCTGGTTCCCGTATGAAGGCGGGCGAGGCAGCGGTTCTTCAGCTTCCGCGAAGCCCCGGACAAATGGCGGTAGACGCAGTCGAGGCGGGAAGAGGGAAAAAGGGTGCCGGGACGGGCCAGCACATACCCCCGTTCGATCATCTCCCGTTCCATCCCCTGGAGGTTGATCGCCGTTCTCTGGCCGGCTTCCGCCTTTTCGACGGCCCGGTTGTGGACCTGGATCCCCCTCACCCGGCTCCGGATGCCGAGGGGGTAAATCTCGATCTCCTCCCCCGCCGCCACCGCTCCGGACATCAGCGTTCCGGTGACGACCGTGCCAAACCCCTTCATCGTGAACACCCGGTCCACGGGGAGGCGGAAAAGACCAACGTCGGACTCCGCTTCCACTCCTTCCGCGACCCGCTCGATGTTCGCGAGCAGATCGGGCATGCCGGCCCCGGTCAGGGCGGATACCGGGACGACCGGGGAACCCTCCAGAAAGGTGCCCCGCAGAAACTCCCGGATCTCTTCCCGGATCAGCTCCAGCCACTCTTTTTCGACCAGGTCGGTCTTGGTCAGGGCGACCAATCCCTTGCGGATCCCGAGGAGGGTGCAGATCTGCAGATGCTCCCGCGTCTGCGGCATGATCCCTTCGTCGGCCGCGATCACGAGCGCCACCAGGTCGATGCCTGCCGCCCCGGCCACCATGTTCCGGACGAACCGCTCGTGACCGGGAACGTCGACCATCCCGAGAATCCGTCCTCCGGGAAGTTTAAGCGAGGCAAAGCCGAGTTCGATGGTGATTCCGCGCTCCTTCTCCTCCTTGAGACGGTCTGTGTCCACGCCCGTCAGCCATTTGACCAGGGCCGTCTTGCCATGGTCCACATGGCCGGCCATTCCCATCACGAGATGTTTCATGGGCAGGAAATTAACAGACTCGCCGGTTTTTCACAACCGCAAAAAGGGACGGCATCCCGTTTCCGGGCCGTGCGGCGGAGGCGATCGGGCAGGAAGCCATAAATCGATTGAAATGTGTCCGACAGATGAATTAAAAGAATCCCCAGGGGAGGGATCAGGCAGATGAGGGTCCTGGGGCTCGATTACGGCAGCCGGAGAATCGGGGTGGCGGTCTGCGACGAACTGGGAATGACGGCCCAGGGCGTCGCGACCATCGTCCGGAAGAACCGGGAGGCCGACATGGAGCAGATCGCGGCGATTGTGAGGCGCTACGCCGCGGAAAGAATCGTGATCGGATATCCGCTTCGCCTTGACGGCAGCGAGGGAATCCAGTGCGAGAAGGTCAACCGGTTTGCCCGGCGGCTGGAGGACCGATTTGCGCTCCCCGTGATCCGCCGGGATGAGACCCTCTCCACCCGCGAGGCGGAGGAGATTCTCCGCGAGAGCGGAGTGCACAGGGAAAAGAGAAGGGAAAGGATCGATCGGGTTGCGGCCTGCCTCATCCTTCAGGGGTATCTCGATTCGAGAAACCGGGAGGAGAGGAAGACCGATCGGGATGAATGTCCATGAACGTGGGTCCCTTCATCCGGAGGTTCATCGCGGTTCATCGGGAGAAGCTGATGCTTCTCCCCCTTCTGGCCCTGTTTCTGGTCATCCTCGATTTTCACCAGTACGTCAACTTGCCGGTCCATTCCGTTCCCACTCCCCGGACGGTCGATATCCCGACGGGATCCGGGTTCTTCCGGATCAGCGAGATCCTGGATGATGCCGGCCTGATCCGGAAACGCCCCTATTTCTGGGTGCTTGCCCTCGGGAAGCAATCCGCCCACCAGATCCGTGCGGGGGAATACGAGTTTTCCGGGAACCTCTCCCCGGCGGAGATCCTCAAAAAGCTGGTCCGCGGGGAGATCAAGGATTACCCGGTGACGCTGCCGGAGGATTTGACGGTCCGCGACATCGCCCAACGCCTGCTCTCCTTCCGGCTGATCCACGAGCAGGAGTTCATGGACCTTGCCACGGATCCAGCTTTCCTTGCCTCCCTCGGCATTGAAGGGGAGAGCATCGAGGGCTATCTCTTCCCGGACACCTATAAGTTCACGCGCTCCATGACGACGGCGGAGATCGTCCGGATCATGGTCCGGCAGTTCTGGAAAAAGGTCACCCCGGAGCTGAGAGAGAGGGCCGAGGAGATGGGATTGAGTCTCGGCGAATGGGTGACCCTCGCCTCGATCATCGGCAGGGAGTCGGGAAACCGGGAAGAGAAAGTGCTGATTTCCGCCGTCTTTCACAACCGCCTGAAGCGGGGCATGAAGCTGCAGAGCGATCCGACCGCCGTCTATCGCCTCGAACCCGGGGACGGCGCATCGAAGATCGTGCGGAAAAAAGACCTCGAGGCGGACACGCCGCACAACACCTACCGCATCCGCGGGCTCCCCCCCTCCCCCATCGCCAATCCGGGGATCGATTCCCTCCGCGCCGCCCTCTACCCGGCTTCTGTCCCCTACCTCTACTTCGTTTCGAAGAACGACGGTTCCCACCAGTTTTCCGCCAGTCTCGAGGCCCACAACCAGGCCATTTCAAAATATCGGATGAACCGACCCAAAAATTAGGCGATTTTCTGAATTTTTTTCTTGACAAGGGCGAATTCCTCCTCTATCTTGAGCCCAAAGTGGGGCAAAGTGGATGAGAGTGGAGGGTAAGCCCGTATGTCCGTCTTTCGAGGTCAATACTACCACACCATCGACGACAAAGGGAGAATCATCTTCCCGGCGCGCCTCCGCGACGTCTTCTCCGAGAAATACGACAACCGTCTCGTGATCACGAACTGGGACGGCTATCTGATGGTCTTCCCGTATGACGAGTGGCGCATCATCGAGGAGAAGGTTTCCCACCAGTCCCTTCTGCGCAAGGAGGTCCGCGCATTCCAGCGCTTCTTCATGTCGGGCGCGGTCGATTGCACCCTGGACGGCCAGGGACGGATCCTCGTTCCACCCAATCTCAGGGAGTTCGCCAAGCTGGAGAAGGAGATTGTTCTTGCCGGGATGATCAAGGTGATCGAAATCTGGAGCAAGGAGCGTTTCGAAGCGGAGCTGAAGAAGAGCGGGGAGAACCCGGATGTCTTCAGCAGTTATATGGCAGACCTCGGAATATAAAGGGCCGATGCGATGGACCTCTTCCACAGGCCGGTCCTGGTCGCGGAGGCGGTTTCCTCCCTGCGCTGCCGGGCGGGAGGCGTGTACGTCGACGGAACGGTGGGGGGCGGAGGACACGCCGCGGCGATCCTCGAACGGACGGCGCCGGACGGCTTCCTGATCGGGATCGACACCGACGGGGACGCCCTCCGGGAAGCCGAAAAGCGGCTGGCCCCGTTCGGTGCAAGAAAGGTTCTGCTGAAGGGAAACTTTGCCGACATGCTCCCCCTTCTGGACGGGATGAACATCGGGAAGGTGGACGGGATCCTCCTTGACCTGGGGGTTTCCTCCCGACAGCTGGACCAGGCGGAGAGGGGTTTCAGCTTCTCCCTGAACGCCCCGCTGGACATGCGGATGGACCGGAGCCGGGGCCCCAGCGCGTACGATCTCATCCAGGCCCTTTCCGAAGATGAACTGGAGCGGATCATCCGGGATTACGGGGAGGAAAGAATGGCCGGCCGAATCGCCAGAATCCTCGTGGAGAGACGAAATTGTTCTCCCATCCGCACCACGGGAGAACTTGCGGCGGCGGTCGTCAGCGCCCTTCCCCGGCGGAGGGGTCCGGCCCGGATCCATCCCGCCACGAGAACCTTCCAGGCGATCCGGATCGCCGTCAACGACGAACTCGAAAGCCTGCGGGGGGCCCTGGCCGCCGGCGTGGAGCGACTCCGGGAAGGGGGGCGCTTCTCGGTGATCTCCTTCCATTCTCTCGAAGACCGGATGGTCAAAGAGACCTTCCGGACCGGGGAAAAGGGCTGTCTCTGTCCCCCCGATCTTCCCCTGTGCGCGTGCGGCCGGAAGGCGACCCTGAAGGTCCTCACCCGTAAGCCGGTGATCCCCGGTGAGGCGGAAATCCGGGACAACCCGCGCGCCAGAAGCGCAAAGCTCAGAACGGCGGAGAGGATTTGACGCATGCTGGCCGCAGAGGTCCTCAAACAGACGGTTCGGCAGCAGGACAGGGCATCCGGCCAGATCGGGTTCTCCACCTGGATCTTCATCGCCTCCGTCCTCATGGCCGTTGCTCTCCTCTACGTCTGGAGCCATATCCACATGACGGAACTGGAGTACCAGGTCGCCCGGGAACTGAGCCACCGGGAACAGCTCATGGACGAGCAGGCGAAGTTCAAGATGGAGCTGGCCACGCTGAAATCCCCCCAGCGGATCGAAACCATCGCCCGTGAAAAGCTCCAGATGACCTATCCGGAAAGGGAACAGGTGATTCTGCTGAAATGAACGGCGAATCCAGAAAATGGATGAGATTCCGAATCGCCACCCTCCTGGCCTTCTTCCTGGTGCTGTTCGTCGCGCTCGGTTCGCGGGCCTTTCAGCTCCAGGTGCTCTGCAGCGCCGACCTGAAGGCGCTCGCCTCAAAACAGCACACCCAGACCCTCCAGCTCCACCCCGCGCGGGGGATCATCTTCGACCGGAACGGCGAAAAGATGGCGGGCACCATCATGGCCGACTCCGTCTGTGCCGACCCGTCCAAGATCGAGCGCCCCGCCGAGGCGGCCGCCGCGCTCGCCTCGATCCTTCAGATGGACCGGGCGGTCATCCAGCGAAAGCTCACGGGGACGAAAAACTTCTCCTGGCTCGCCCGGAGGATCGACCCCGAACAGGCCCGGCTCGTCCAGGAGCTGGAGGTCGAGGGGATCTTCCTCGTCAAGGAGCCGAAACGCTTCTATCCTTCCGGCGAGCTGGCCGGCCACCTGATCGGATTTGTCGGTCTGGATGCCACGGGTCTCGAGGGTCTCGAACTCCGCTACGACCGCTACCTGAAAGGCGAACCGGAAAAACTGCTCTGGACCCGCGACGCCAAGGGGAAAAGGCTCTACCCGAGGGTCGAGGCGCCCCAGTCCACCGCCCGGGAAAACTACAATCTCGTCCTGACCATCGACAACCGCATCCAGCACCTCGTCGAATCGCGCCTGAAGGCGGCGGTGAAAGACAAGGGGGCAAAGGGGGGCTTTGCCATCGCCATGGATCCGCGTACGGGAGAGATCCTGGCCCTGGCCAACGAAATGGGATTTGACCCCAACCGCCTCCACGCCGTGAACCCCGCCACGGGAAAGAACAAGGCCATCACCGACTGCTTCGACCCCGGCTCCACCTTCAAGCCGTTTCTGGTGGCCGCCGCGCTCGAGGAGGGGGCCGTCCGGGAGACGGATCAGTTCTACTGCGAGAACGGCCACTATGCAGTCGCCGACCGGGTCTTCCATGAGGCCAGCCGCAAACGGCATGGGACCCTGAGCGTCCACGACATCCTCAAGTACTCCAGCAACATCGGCTCGGCCAAGATCGGTGAAAAGCTCGGCAAGGAGAAATTCTACCAGTACATCCGGAAATTCGGTTTCGGTGAAAAGACCGGGATCGACCTGCCGGGGGAGGCCAGCGGACTGCTGCGGCCGGTGGAGAAGTGGACGCGGGTGGATGCAGCGACGATCGCTTTCGGACAGGGGGTCTCCGTAACCGCCATCCAGCTGATCACCGCCCTCTCCGCCATCGCGAACCAGGGGGTGATGATGAAGCCCTTCGTCGTCCGGGGTCTGATGGACCGCAAGGGAACCCTGGTCCAGGCCTACCATCCCACGGTGGTCCGCCGGGTCATCTCCCCCCAGACGGCGCGGACGCTGACGGACATCCTCACCGACGTGGTCGGCATGGAAGACGGCACCGGCAAGCATGCCCGCATCGTGAAAATGGCCGTCGCCGGCAAGACGGGAACCTCGCAGAAATTCGACTTCGCCAGGCGCGCCTATTCCTCCGAAAAGGTCAAGACCTCCTTCATGGGATTCTTCCCGGCGCAGGATCCGCAGGTCGCGATCCTGGTCATCCTCGACGAACCCCAGCGGGACAAGTGGGGAGGGGTGGCCGCCGCCCCCGTATTCCGGGATATCGGCGAGCAGCTTCTGACCCGTTTCAAGACGAATATCCGCTCGAATCCGCTTCCGGAAGAGGAAAAGAACCTCGATGACCTGAAGCTGCGGCTCGTTTCCACCCCGACGCCGCTCGCCG
>JBFYYH010000008.1:0-4456 GCA_041310125.1 Syntrophaceae bacterium
AGAACGCGGGCCGCCTTCAGCTTCTCCTGCCCCTCCTCGCCGAAGAGCAGAATCTGGCGGTGGTAACGCCTCTTTTCTTCCTCTGTGATCATGGTCTCCCCCTCTCCCGGATTCGGGGAACGTCCCTGCCGCGCCTCTCGATGCCCGGTGCCGGGAGTGCGACATTTCGGGGCCGGACGTCGGGATTCCCAAAAGCCTTAACGGCAAGTGTAAGAAAGCGCGCATTGCATTTTGGGGCGGAACAGTGGTAATGAAATACACCTTCGTCCGGCGAAAATCCAACGGTTTTGAGAGCCGCGATCCGGCTTGAGGTCCTCCACAGACGCTCGAGGGGAAGGGGGAAAGAAGCGATCCACCATGACTTCAACGATCTGGCGCCCGTCGAGAATCGGCACCCCCGGGGAAAAGGAGCTCAGCATTCACAACTACGAAGAACTTGCCGCACTGCACGCCGTCGCCCGGATTCTCGCCCAGCCGGGGGAGATGAAGGAGCAGCTCGCGCTGGCCCTCCGGGAGATGAGCGAACGGCTGGGGATGCAGCGGGGGATGATCGCCCTGCTGGACCGGGAGACGGGGGAGGCCTGGCTCGATGTGGCCCACGGCATCGACCTCCAGGGGGTGGACGTGATCTACAAGCCCGGCGAGGGGATCACCGGCCAGGTGGCGCAGACCGGCCGTCCGATGGCCTGCGTGAACCTCGGGAAGGAGGCCCATTTCCTCGACCGGACCGGAGCCCGCCGCTTCCTGAACCGTTCGGAACTGGCCTTTCTCTGCGTGCCGATCGTCTACGACACCCGGGTCGTCGGGATTCTTTCCGCCGACAAGGTGGCCCGCAACGTGGAAAACATCGACCGGGAGCTGGCGATGCTCTCCTCGGTCGCGGAGCTGCTGGCGAAGGCGGTCTACAGCCGCTCCATCGAGGAGGAGAACCGGCGTCTCCGCCATATCCTGGGTCGCTTCCGGGCGCCGTCGACGGAGATCATCGGCCGTTCCCGGACGATGCAGGAACTCTTCGGTCTGGTCGCCCAGGTCGCGGATTCCAATACGACGGTCCTGATCCACGGGGAGACGGGAACGGGGAAGGAACTTGTCGCCCGGGCGATCCACCGCAACAGCCCCCGGCTCAAGGGGCCGCTCGTCCAGGTGAACTGCGCGGCGATCCCCGACACCCTGATCGAAAGCGAACTCTTCGGCCACGAACGGGGGGCCTTTACCGGCGCCGTCCACCACCGGCGCGGGCGGTTCGAGGAGGCGCACGGGGGGACGATCTTCCTCGACGAAGTGGGGGAGCTTTCCGCCGCGGCCCAGTCCAAGCTGCTGCGCGTCCTCCAGGAGAAGCAGTTCCAGCCCCTCGGCTCCTCCCGAACGGTCCGGGTCGACGTCCGGATCATCGCCGCAACGAACCGGAATCTCGAACAGGACCTCGCCATCGGGCGGTTCCGGGCCGATCTCTTCTATCGCCTGAATGTCTTTCCGATCTGCCTCCCTCCCCTCCGTGAACGGGGCGGCGACATCCTGCTTTTGGCCGACCACTTCGTGCAGAAGTACACGAAGGAGATGGGAAAGCCGGTCAAAAAAATCTCCCCGCCGGTTGCGGACATCCTCCTCGCCTACCCGTGGCCGGGGAATGTCCGGGAGCTGGAGAACTGCATCGAGCGGGCGGTGCTGATTGCCGCAGGGGAGACGATCGAGCCGGCCCATCTGCCCCCCTCCCTCCAGGTGCGGGCGAAGAGCGGCGAGCAGAAGGAGCAGGGCAGGCTCAATTCCGTCATCGAGACCCGGGAGCGCGAGCTGATCCTCGGCGCCCTGAGAGAGACCCGGGGCAACCAGACCCGCGCGGCGAAACTGCTCGGGACGACGAAGCGGATCATCCAGTACCGGATCCGGAAGCTGGACATCGATGCCCGCCAGTTCCGCGCGAAGGATTCGGCCCCTCCCCACTCCTCCCGCGAGGAGATCTGAACAAAGAGGTTCCTTTTTCAAACCTGCTGAAAATTCAAGGAAACATCCCCGGTACATTTTTGTCCCTTTTTCCGCCGGATGGACATTTTTGTTTCTCATCTCCGCCGGATGCGCCCGGGACGGGTCGAGGAGAACCGATCGACCGCGAACCTGATTTCCCTTCGACACAACCCCGTTTTTCCGCCGCACCCTGGGACTTCCGGCCTCTTTGGTGAACTTGCGGATTCCAACCTGTTCAAGCCACAGCCTCTTTTCGCCGTCCTTCCTTTTCGGGGTGAGAGGGAAAGAAGGGTCTTGGCGAGGAGAAGCAGGATCGAAAAATATCCGGCGCGCTTCAGGGATCGCGATTTGCAAGGTTCTCGTGGCATGATTCTGGCAAAACCCTCCATGCGGTTCCGAAAGAGACCGGGATGTCCGGGACAACAAACCCGCAGGAAGGATGGAGGATTATGTGCAGGTTGTTTGCCGTCACGAGCCGGGAGCCTCTCTCCCCGATGGTCGCGATCCGCGCCCTGGACGTCATGAAGGAGGGCCATGACGGCTCCGGCGTGGGGCTGTTCCTGACCGATCTGGGAGGGGATTTCGAACAGTTCCGGGGAGGGCCGATCCTCTCCGGCATCTTTTCGAACACGGGGATCAAGGCCCTCGACCGGTACATGATGGACATGGACTTCATGACCAAATACAAACTCTCCTTCCGCCCGACGAAAAGCCCCCCCGCCGGGATCCCGAAGCGCGACAACTACCTGATCCGCGTCTATGAATACCCCCCGGACTGGGAGAATCTTCCCGAGGAGGAGATCCAGCGCCGCCTGATGCTCTGCCGCCTCCAACTCCGGGAGATGGGGGAGAAGGACGGTTCGATGATGGTCTTCAGCTTCTGGCCGGACGTGATCATGATCAAGGAGGTCGGAGATCCGACGGCCGTGGCCGACTATCTTGGCCTGAACCGCAAGGAACTCCAGGCACGGACAATCCTGGCCCAGGGAAGGCAAAACACCAACTATTCGATCAACATCTATGCCTGCCACCCCTTCTTCATCCAGGGGATGGCGACGATGACCAACGGGGAGAACACGGCCTTCGTGCCGATCCGGGAATTTCTGATGTCGCGCAACGAGCCGGGCTACGTCGGCTACCAGTCGGATTCCGAGGTGTTTACCCACATCCTCCACTACACCTACCGGCACCTGCACCTCGATCTGGAGATGTACAAACACATCATCACGCCGCTCAAGGACGAGGAACTCGACGGCCATCCGAACGGCCCCTGGCTCCGTCTGCTCAAGCAGAGCTGCCGGCCGCTGATCATCGACGGCCCGAACTGCGTGATGGGCTGCCTGCCCGACAAGACCCTCTTTATGGTGCAGGACAGCAAGAAGCTGCGCCCCGGGGTCGTGGGGGGCAATCCCGGCATGTTCGCCTTCTCCTCGGAGATGTGCGGCCTGGACGCCGCAATCCCCGCGCGGGACAGGAGCCGGGATTTTCAACCGATGAAGTACGACACGGTCTTCGTGGGGCCGGAACGCAAGGAGGTCGGGCGATGGACCCAGATGGACAGCTTAAGCCGTCTTCACTGAGCGAAAAGGACCTGCCCTGGCAGGTCCTCTGGAGCAAAGAAAAGTGCACCCTCTGCGGGCGCTGCACGGCGGTCTGCCCCGTACAGGCGATCACGCTCGGCGTCCACCGCAAGCGGGTTCTCCAGATTGTTCCCGGCCTGACGGAAAAACCGGGAAACCTCTTCGGAGTCTACCACGGCATCCGCCAGCAGACCGCAATCGCCCATGCCTGCATCGGCTGCGGGATGTGCGCGATGGTCTGCCCCAACCAGGCGATTCTCCCCGTCCACAACGACGAGCCGGACAAGCTGCGCTTCCACATCAATCAGGGGGGGATCCCCAGGCGGCGCGGCGGGCGCAGGAACGCGCGGGAAAGCCTCCTCGACGAGATCAAGTTCGTCCGGATCTCCATGCTGACCGACCCCGCCCTCGACGCGGGCCGTCATGAATTCGAGCTCAGGACGCTCCTGGGGAGGGTCCTTCCGCCCCAGGAGGTCCTCCGGGTAAGCCGGGAGGGGGGATGGATTCCCCCGGTTCGTGAGATCTACCCCCTGGTGCTGGGCAGCATGTCCTTCGGGGCTCTTTCCCCCACGATGTGGGAGGGGCTCCAGATGGGGATCGCCTACCTCAACGAGGAGATGGGGATGCCGGTCCGCTTCTGCACCGGCGAAGGGGGCTGTCCGCCCCGTCTCCTCCGGTCGCGGTTCCTCAAATACATCATCCTCCAGATCGCGAGCGGCTACTTCGGATGGGACGAGATCATCCACGCGCTGCCGGAGATGAAGGAGGACCCCTGCGCGATCGAGATCAAGTACGGCCAGGGGGCGAAGCCGGGAGATGGCGGGCTTTTGATGTGGTACAAGGTGAACAAGCTCATCGCCGCGATCCGCGGCGTGCCCTCGGGGGTGAGCCTGCGCCCCCCCCCCCCCCCCCCC
>JBFYYH010000009.1:0-4554 GCA_041310125.1 Syntrophaceae bacterium
CGGCGGATGGGACTCGATTTTGCAGTCATTCCAAGCGGCGCAGACGAGGCGCTCCGCGGCGGGGAGACGCCCCGGGAGCACGTCCTGCGCCTCGCGGAGGAGAAGGCGCTCGCGATCGCCCTCTCCCACCCCGACGCTTGGGTCCTCGGCGCCGACACGGCCGTCATCGTGAACGGGGAGATCCTCGGAAAGCCGCAATCGGTGGCCGAGGCCCGGGAGATGCTGGGAAAACTGAGCGGCCGGGAGCACGAAGTGCTCACGGGCTTCAGTATCGTTCGGCAGGAAACGGGGACCCGGATCCGGGAGGCCGTCGAATCCACCGTCCGCTTCCGCGAGATCGCCGGCGACGAGCTGGCCTGGTACACCGTCTCGGAGGAGCCCTACGACAAGGCGGGCGCCTACGCGGTCCAGGGGATGGGCGCCTTTTTCATCCGGGAGATCCGCGGCTCCTGGACGAACGTCGTCGGCCTTCCCCTCTGCGAGGTCGTGGACGCCCTGAAGCGGGCGGGCGCCATCTCTTTCAACGGAGACAGGGCATGAACGTCGCGGACAACATCCGGCAAATCCGGGACGCGATGGCGGAAGCGGCCCGGCGGGCAAAGCGCGATCCCACCGACGTTCGTCTGATGGCCGTCACCAAGACGGTCGACGACGAGCGGATCCTCGAGGCGATCCGGACCGGCGTGGAGATCCTGGGTGAAAACTACGTCCAGGAGGCGAAGCGGAAGCTCGAAAAGATGGGAAAAGCGGGAGAGTGGCACCTGATCGGCCATCTCCAAACGAACAAGGCCAAATACGCCGTCCGCCTCTTCGACATGGTCCAGTCCGTCGACCGGCTGGAGCTCGCCCTGGAGCTGGACCGGAGGGCAAGGGCGGCCGGGATCGTCTTGAAGATCCTCATCGAGGTCAACATCGCCGGGGAACAGACGAAAAGCGGCGTTCCGCGGGAGGAAACCCTCGCTCTTGTGCGCCGGATCGCCCCCCTCGAGAACCTCACCATCCAGGGCCTGATGACGATGCCTCCCTGGTTCGACGACCCGGAGGAGGCGAGGCCCTTCTTCCGGGCCCTCCGCGAGCTCCGGGAACGGATCGCCGCGGAGGAGATCCCCCGCGTGGAGATGCGGGAGCTTTCGATGGGGATGAGCGGGGACTATGCGGTCGCCATCGAGGAGGGGGCAACCATCGTCCGGATCGGGCGGGGGATCTTCGGCGAGCGCCGCGCCTGAAAACCGGACATATCACTTCCATCAGGAGGACACACCATGAATCGATCGGTTTTCCACAAGATCAGCTACGGCCTTTATGTGATCACCTCCGGCAGAGAGGGGCGGTTCAACGGCCAGATCGCCAACACGGTCTTCCAGGTGACCTCGGAGCCCCCCACCGTCGCGGTCAGCATCAACAAGCAGAACTTCACCCATGAGCACATCCTGGAGAGCCGGCGGTTTTCCGTCTCGATCCTCTCGGAGACGGCGCCGATGACGATGATCGGGCAGTTCGGCTTCAAGTGCGGGAGGGACATCGACAAGTTCGATGGGATGCACGTCCAGACGGGGATAACCGGCGTCCCGGTCGTCACGGACCACACCGCCGCATTCCTCGAAGCCGAGGTGGTGGGCGAGATGGACTGCGGAACGCACACCGTCTTTCTCGGCCGGGTCGTGGCGTGCGATATCCTCGACGCCGCGGCGGAGCCGATGACCTACGCCTATTACCACAAGGTCAAGGGGGGGAAGGCCCCGAAGACGGCCCCCACCTACCTCAAGGAGGAGCCGCCCAAAGCCGCGGCCCCCGAGGTAAAGACCGCCCGGTATACCTGTGCGCTCTGCGGCTACGTCTACGACCCGGCCAGCGGGGATCCGGAGGGCAAGATCCCGCCCGGCACCCCCTTCGAGGATCTTCCGGCGGACTGGGTCTGCCCCGTCTGCGGCGCGGGGAAGGACCAGTTCGAGAAGGAGGGCTGAGGGTCTTCCTCCCCCCGGGGTTCGGGCGAATTGCGAGCCCCCTCGCGGACGGCTCCCGGGCCCCCGGAAAATGAATGCAAAACGGCCCCTCCGCAACGCGTGGAGGGGCCGTTCCCTTGAGGGGGGACGCGCAGGGTCCCGCTTCAGGCCGGGGCCGCGAGGATGCGCCGCCAGCGCCGGCGGAGGCGCAGCGAGTTGCCCACCACCGAGACGGAGCTCATCGCCATCGCGAACGCCGCGAACTCCGGGTTGAGCAGGACGCCCCAGAAGGGGTAGAGGACCCCGGCAGCGATCGGGATGCCGATGATGTTGTAGATGAACGCCCAGAAGAGGTTCTGGCGGATCGTCCACATCGTCTCGAAGGAGAGGCGGATCGCCCGGGGGACGCCCCGGAGGTCGTCCCGCATCAGCGTGATGTCGGAGGCCTCGATCGCCACGTCGGTCCCCGCGCCGATCGCGATCCCGATGTCGGCGGCCGTGAGCGCCGGGGCATCGTTGATCCCGTCTCCGACCATCGCCACGACCTCCCCCCCTTCGCGCAGGCGGCGGACCTCCTCCGCCTTGTCGCCGGGAAGGACCTCGGCCAGGACCCGTTCGATGCCGAGAAGTTTTCCCGCCGCTTTCGCCGTGGCATCGTTGTCCCCGGTGATCATCACGACCTTCAGCCCCATCCCCTTCAGCGCGGCGACCGCCTCCTTCGCACTGGGCTTTGGCAGGTCGGAAAAGGCCATCAGACCGACCGCCCTCCCCTCCTCCGCAACATAGACAACCGTTTTCCCCTCCGCCGCAAGGCGCAAGGCCCCGTCATCGAGTTTCCGAAGATCCACCCCCTCCCCTTCGAGGAACCTGCGGTTTCCCAGCAGAGAGGCCTTCCCCTTCCGGACGGCCCGGGCGCCGAGGCCGGAGACGGAATCGAACCCCTCGACCGCCTCCGCCCGAAGCCCCGACCGCTCCGCGCGCGAAAGGACGGCCCGGGCGAGCGGGTGTTCGGAGACGGCCTCGATATCGAGGGCGATCCGGAGAACCTCCTCCGAAGAGTTTGCGGCCGCGGGGAGGATGTCCGTCACTTCCGGTTCGCCCCGCGTGAGTGTGCCGGTCTTGTCGAAGACGACCGTCCTGAGGCGGTAGGCGTTCTCCAGACTCTCCCCCCCCTTGATCAGGATTCCGTTTTCCGCGCCGAGGCCCGTTCCCACCATGACCGCCGTGGGGGTCGCCAGCCCCAGGGCGCAGGGGCAGGCGATCACGAGAACCGAGATGAAGTTGAGCAGGGCGCGGCTGAAGACCGGCTCCGGAACCAGAAAGTACCAGACCGAAAACGTGACGGCGGCGATCCCGAAGACGACGGGGACGAAGACCGAGGCCACCCGGTCGGCGAGGCGCTGAATGGGGGCCTTGGAGCCCTGCGCCTCCTCGACGAGGCGGATGATCTGAGCGAGCGCCGTCTCGGCCCCCACCCGGGTCGCGCGGAAAGTGAAGCTGCCCGTCCGGTTGATCGTCGCGGCGAAGACCTCCCCCCCAGCCCCCTTGGCGACCGGCATGCTCTCTCCGGTCAGCATCGATTCGTCGACGGTCGAGTTCCCGGAGAGGACGAGGCCGTCGGTGGGGATCTTCTCCCCGGGGCGCACCAGGATCAGGTCATCCCGGACGACCCCTTCGATCGGAATATCTTTCTCCATCCCCTCCCGGATCACCCGGGCCGTCCTGGGCTTGAGCCCCATCAGCCGCTGGATCGCCTGCGACGTCCGACCCTTCGCCTTCGCCTCGAGGAGCCGGCCGAGAATGATCAGGGTGACGATGAAGGCCGCCCCGTCGTAGTAGACGTGGGGCATGATCTCCGCCCCGGCGAAGAACCGCGGGAAGAAGGTGGCGAGTGACGAGTAGAGCCAGGCGGATAAAGCCCCCACGGCGACCAGGGTGTTCATGTCCGTCGTCCCGAGGCGGGCCGCCTTCCACGCGCCGCTGAAGAAGCGGCTCCCCACCCAGAATACGACCGGGGTCGTCAGGAGGAACATCCCGCTGAGCAGCGGCTGCCGGGGAACGGCAGCGAGGAAGGGGAACCAGTGCTGCATGGAACCGACAAAGATGACGAGGGAGAGGACGATTCCGACCGAGAATCGGAGGTTGAGGTCCTTCACCTCCCGCTCGCGGGCGGCCGTGATCGGATCCTCGCGGGTGTCGTCCGGAACCCCCAGGAATTCGTACCCCTGATCGGCGATCACCTGCCGGAGCGCCTCGATGCCTGCCCATTCCGGGCGGTGCAGGACTGTCGCCCTCGCGGTCGCCAGGTTCACGGCCACTCCCGTTACGCCGTCCACCTCGGAGAGGGCCCTCTCGACCCGGCGGACACAGGCCGCGCAGGTCATCCCCCCGACCGAGACGGTGATCTTTCCGGTCTCGTCAGCCATCCACCTCGTACCCCGCCTTCGCGATCCTCTCCCGGATCAGCGCCCGGTCCAGCGGCTTTTCCTCCGAGAAAACCGCCTCCCCCTTCTCCAGGTCCACGCGGACATCCCGGATGCCCTCGATGCCGGAGAGAACTTTTGTCACTGCCATCACGCAGTGCGGACAGGTCATCCCCTTGATGCGGATC
>JBFYYH010000010.1:0-3809 GCA_041310125.1 Syntrophaceae bacterium
CGCCTGACGAAGTGGAACACGATCGACTCCGACGGGGAAACCTTCGCCACCTCGCAGAAAGGGGTGTTCGCCTCCGGCGACTGCATCACCGGCCCGGATGTCCTGGTGAGGGCCACCGGCACGGGGAAGGCGGCGGCGGAGAAGATCGATCTTTTCCTCGGCGGCGGGAAGGTGGAGGCTTCGGAGGAGGAAAGATTCCGCTCCCTCTTCGCCGCAATCGGGGTCTACGACAAAAACGAACGGATCGGCGCCATCGGCGGCCTCCGCAAGCCGGTGCTGCCGATGCTCGCCCCGGAAGAGCGGAAGAAAACCTTTGCGGAGGTGGAGCAGGGCCTGCGGATTGACGAGGCCGTGGTCGAGGCGGCGCGCTGCCTGCGCTGCTATCGAATCGGGATGATCGCTCTCGGTTGACGGCACCGTAAAAAGTCCGGATGCGGCGTTGCGCTTCATCCTTCGTCGTGGGGCGTACGACAAAGTACGCCTCACTCCTCAGGATTAGCTTCGCTGATTCTTCGAATTCGCGCGGCCTTGCCTGCGGAGCTTTTTACGATGCCGTCCCAGATTTACCGATTTTGTGACTTTTTGCGAGGGCATCTAAGTTGAAGGAACAACTCATGGACCGGATCAGGCTGACCATCGACGGCAGGGAAATCGCCACCCAAAAGGGGAACTCGATCCTCGCCGCGGCGAAGGAATCGGGTATCCACATCCCCGCCCTCTGCCACCATGAGCGGCTGCAGCCGATCGGCTCCTGCCGGCTGTGCGTCGTGGAGGTGGAGGGCTTCGATGAGCCGATGACCGCCTGCACCACACCGGCCCAGGAGGGGATTTCCGTCGTCACCCGCTCGGAGAGGCTGTTCCGGATGAGGCAGGAGTTCCTGAAACTCATCCTCGTCTCCCATCCCCTGGATTGCCTCCAGTGCGACAAGGGCGGGGAATGCCGGCTCCAGGACCTGGTCTATGAGCACGGGATCGAAAAGGCGGAGTACGAGGCCTTCCGGGAGGACCGGAAAGAGGCCTATGCCACGCCGCTGATCCGCTACTGGGAGCTCCGCTGCGTCCTCTGCGGAAGGTGCATCCGGGCCTGCCGCGAGGTATCGGGCAGGGCCGCGATCGATCTGGCCGGGAAAGGGTTCGAATCCCGGATCGCGGCAACCGACCCCGGCGACTGCATCTCCTGCGGGGAGTGCCTCTCCCTCTGCCCGGTCGGCGCCCTGACGGAAACCATGAGTCCCGTCAAGAGCCGCATCTGGCAAAGCGAACGGATCGACACCGCCTGTCCCCACTGCGGCTTCGGCTGCCGTTTGACGCTGGACGTCTGCGAGGGGGGAACGATCAGCAAGGTGGTCTGCGAGACCGATGAGCCCCCCAACCATCTCTCGCTCTGCGTCCGCGGTCGTTTCGGGTACGATGTCCTGTCCCCCCCCTCCCGCCTGCCCTCTCCGGAGCGGATGATCCCCGGCGGCAGAGAGGCGCTCGGGTGGGAAGAGGCCCTCGATACCGCGGCGGCCCAGCTCCGGCGGCTTGCCGCCGAGGGAAAGGGCATGGGGTGGCTCGTCTCCGCCCGGGTCACGAACGAGGAGCTGTTCCTCCTCTCCCGGATCGCCGGGCTCTTCCCGGGCAGCCGGGTCGCCTCCCCCGCCTTCTACCATACGGGAAAGGTGGCGGCTGCTCTCCGGGAGGCGCAAATCGCGCTGGACGGCGGATACGAGCGGCTCTCCGGCTGCGACCTGATCCTCGTCGCCGGGGCCGATCTTCTGGTCAACAACCACCTGCTCGCGAACCGTGTCCGGGCGGCGGTCCTCGCTTCCGGGGCGAAGGTCATCGTCGTCGACCCCCTCCCCGCCCCATTGACACGGATCGCCGACGCCCATCTGCAGGTGGCGCCGGGGGAGGACGCGCCCCTCTTCAATGCCTTCTCCAGAAGGCTCCTCGCAGGGGGCGGGTATGACCGGGGGGCGGAGAACCGCGAGGGTTTCTCCGAATTCCGGAGAGTCCTGCTGGAGGATGAAGCCGTGCCGGCTCCCGCGCCGGGCGGCGTGTGCGGGGAAAGCCTGGAGAAGGCCTGCCGGATGATCGGGGAGGCCGGGCGCGTCGCCGTCATCTTCGGCTCCGGGATCAGCCGCCGGGAGGAAAGCCTCGCCGCGCTTCTGAACTTCTGTCTGTTGAAGGGCCTGCCGGGCCGGGGGGCCATACTCCCCACCGCCCTCCAGGCGAACGCCATGGGGGCGGTCGCCATTCCGGAGGAGCTCGCCTCGCCCGAGGAAGTGCTCCTCTCGCCCGATTTTCCCGGGATCTGGATCCACGAGGAAGATCCCTTCCTTTTCCTCAACGGGAAAATGGTGAAAGACGCCCTCGCCAAGAAGGAGTTTGTCGCCGTATGCGACATCCTTCCGACGGAGGCGATGGCCTTCGCCCATCTGACGATCCCCTCGACGGCTTTTGCGGAAAAGGAGGGCACGCTCCTCTCCGGCGACCGGAAGCTCCGGAAGGTGAGAAAGATCAGGAACGGCCCACCGGGCGGCACGGCGTTCCTGCAAGGACTCCTCGGTCGTCTGGGAGGAAAATCCACCTGCGATCCCGCCAAACTCGCCGACGGCCTCCGGGGGAGGCTCCCCGCAGACGGGGACGGCCGGGGGGGGGCGCCCGGGTCGGGCGAAGGGGGACGGTTTCTCGTGAAGCCCTCCCGCACCGAGCGGGCCGTCCCGGAAACAGCCGGGGAGGAAAGGCCCTATCGTCTGATCCTCCGCGACCTCTTTGCGAGCCACTACCTGACCCACCGGGAAGTCGCCGGAAGGGGGATCGCCCGCGTTCAGGGAGACGGGCTGTACCTCTCGCCGGAGGACGCGAAGGCCCTGGGTCTGGCTGACGGGGACGCGCTGTGCGTGGAGAGCGAAAGCGGCCGCATGGTCCGCACCGCGACGATCCGGGCGGGGATCAGGCCGGGCGTTCTGGAATGCCTCCTCTTTCAGAAGCGCCGGGATGCGCTCTCGCTTTCGCAGGGGCAGGCCGGGACCATCGCGGTATCGATCCGCAAGGCGGAAACACGAAACGGCGAGAAGGGGGCCTGACATGGAACCGTTCTATGATTTTCTGGAAATCGTGATCAAGAACGGGATCGTCATCTCCTGCCTGATGCTCCTGATCGCCTACCTGACCCTCGTGGAAAGGAAGCTCCTCGGCTACTTTCAGGTGAGACTGGGGCCGGACCGGGTCGGTCCATGGGGTCTCCTCCAGCCGATCGCGGACGGCATCAAGTCTTTCCTCAAGGAGGACATCATCCCGGCCAACGCCGACAAATGGGTCTTCGTGGTCGCGCCGATCATCTCCTTCGTCACCGCCCTCTCCATGTTCGCGGTGATCCCCTTCGGGGACCGGATCAGCCTCTTCGGGCGGGAGATCCGGCTGGTGATCGCCGATGTGGACATCGGGATCCTCTACGTTTTCGCCATGGGCACCCTCGGGGAATACGGGATCGTCCTCGGCGGGTGGGCGTCCGGCAACAAATACGGCCTCTGGGGGGCGCTCCGGGCGGCGGCCCAGATGATCAGCTACGAGGTGGCCCTCGGACTGATCGTGATCGGCACCATCCTCCTCAGCGGCTCTCTCCGCCTGACCGAGATCGTCGAGGCGCAGCGGGACGTCTGGTTCATCGTCTACCAGCCCTTCGCTTTCCTGCTGTACCTCGTGGCCGGTCTGGCCGAGATCAACCGGATCCCCTTCGACATGCCGGAATCGGAAAGCGAGCTGGCCAGCGGGTTCAACATCGAGTACAGCAGCATGAAATTCGCCCTTTTCATGATTGCCGA
>JBFYYH010000011.1:0-6207 GCA_041310125.1 Syntrophaceae bacterium
TCCTCGCTTCGCTGCAAAGACGAAACTCGCGCCGAAGCGCTCAAACAGTCGTCTTTGCGTTCGCTAAAGCTGCGGGGGCAGGGTGCCCCGAAAAATCTCCAATGCGCGCTTGCAGGGATCCGATTTACCCGTTGCGCAAAGGTCTCACACCTTGAAAGGGGGCGGCTTTTTACGAAGCCGTCTGGAGTGTCCGTGGAATATCTCGTATTGGCCCGCAAATGGAGACCCCAGGTCTTTGAGGACGTCCTGGGGCAGGAGCACGTGGTGCGGACCCTCCGCAACGCGATCGGCCAGGGCCGCATCGCCCATGCCTTCCTCTTCAGCGGGCCCCGCGGGGTGGGGAAGACCTCGGTCGCCCGGATTCTCGCGAAGGCGCTCAACTGCGAGACGGGGCCGACCCCGACCCCCTGCAACCGCTGCGTCCACTGCCGCGAGATCACCGACGGGATCGCGATCGACGTCCGCGAAATCGACGGCGCCTCCAACCGGGGGATCGACGAGATCCGGGAGCTCCGCGAAAACGTGAAATTCGCCCCGGCCTCCTGCCGCTATAAGATCTACATCATCGACGAGGTCCACATGCTGACCCGGGAGGCCTTCAACGCCCTCCTCAAGACCCTCGAAGAGCCGCCCGCCCACGTGATCTTCATCTTCGCCACGACCGAGACCCAGAAGGTGCCGGCGACGATCCTCTCCCGCTGCCAGAGCTTCGATTTCCGGAGGATCCCGCTGCGCCTGATCGCCGAGAGCCTCAAGAAGATCGCCGCGGCCGAAGGGATCCGGATCGGCGACGCGGGCCTGGCCTGGATCGCCGAGGCGGGGGACGGGAGCCTCCGCGACTCCCAGAGGGTCTTCGACCAGGTCATCTCCTACGCGGGCTTCGAGATCGAGGACCGGGCGGTCGAGGAGATCCTCGGCCGGTCGGACCGGCGCTTCCTTTTTCTCCTCTCCGGGGCCGTCCTCGCCCGCGACGCGGGGGAGTGCCTGCGGATCATCGACGAGGCCTATCTGGCCGGCCTAGACATGAAGTTCTTCTACCAGACGCTTCTCGGCCATTTCCGGAACCTGCTGATCGCCGGGATCTCCGGCGCCGGGGAGGCCCTGGTCGATCTTCCGGCGGAGGAGCGGGAAAAGCTCCGGTTGCAGGCGGAGGGGGTTTCGCAGGAGACCCTCCAGCGGTTCCTGGAGATCCTGATGGCCGAGGAGGAGAATGTCCGGCGCAGCCAGAACGCACGCCTGAACCTGGAGGCTCTCCTCTGCCGCATGGCCTGGCTGGAGCCCCTGATCCCGATCGAGGCGGTCCTCTCCCGGATGGAGGGGCTGGAGCGGAGGCTCGCCGGATCTCGGGAGGAGGCTGCGCCGGGAAACGCCTCCGGCGGGAGGGCGGGAACGCGCGGTTTCGGGCAGACGCCCCCGGCGAACGGCGGAATGGATGCAAAAACGGCGGCAGCGGTCCGGGGCGGAGGCGGCGCCTTCGGACCGCTGGAAAACGAGACGACCGCGGGACGCGGGCCGGATTCCCCGCCCCGGACGGATGCGGCGCCTGCGGGACGCCTCGCGGAGACGACAGCACCCTACCGGGCGGACGGCGCCGGAGGGCCGAACGGGGGCTGGGAGGGGTACAAGGCCTTCGTGAAAAAGCAGAACGCGGCGCTCTCGGCCAAGATCGAGCAGGGGACCTGCCTGGCCTGCGAGGAGGGGCGCCTCCGGATCGGTTTCAGCCGGGATTATTTTTTCCTCGGGGATGTGAAGGAGAAACAGACCGATCTCCGGGAAATCGCCCGGAGGTTCTTCAACCGGGAGACGGCCCTGGAGATCGAGGCCCTCGACCCGGAGGCGGCCGGAGGGGGGAACCACGCCAATGGGAACGGAAACGGCCGGGCGGCGAGAAACCAGATGTTCCAGGAGATCCGCAGGGAGGCCCTCTCCCACCCGCTCGTCCAGAAGGTGCTCGATGTTTTTCCCGGGGCGGAGGTGAAGGATGTGCGGCTGAGGGAAACTCCCGCGCCGAAGAGGGGAGGGGCCGGGATTGCCCCCGCCCCGGACGAAGAGCCGCCGCCCCTGGAAGGTTCGCAGGCCCTGGAGGAGGAAGGATAGCGACCGCGTCGAAAGTAGTATGTAAATCGGATCCCTCCGCGCGCTGGATATCTTTCGCGCTTAAAGGGATCGCGATTTTCAATGATCTCAATTTAAGGAGGTTGCTCCATCGTGCAGAATTTCGGAAACATCATGAAACAGGCCAAGAAGATGCAGGAGAGGATGATGCAGCTCCAGGAGGAGCTGGCTCTCCGGACCGTCGAGGCGACCGCCGGCGGCGGCATGGTCTCGGTCACGGTCAACGGGAAGTTCGAGGTCCTCTCCCTGAAAATCGACAGGGAGGTCGTCAACCCCGACGACGTCGAGATGCTCCAGGACCTGATCGTCGCGGCGGTGAACGAGGGGGTCCGCAAGGCGCAGGAGATGGCCGCCTCCGAGATGGCCAAGGTCACGGGGGGGATGCAGATCCCCGGCCTGATGTAGGAGGAGCGGCATGTCCGGCTATGCATTGCCCATCCGGCGCCTGATCCGCGAGCTGTCGCGCTTTCCCGGGATCGGGGAGAAGACGGCGGCCCGCCTGGCCAACCACGTCCTGCGCTCCTCCGAAGAGGATGCGCAAAGGCTCGCCGAGAGCATCCTCGATGTGAAACGGAGGATCCGCTTCTGCTCGGTCTGCTTCAACCTTTCCGAGGGGGAACTCTGCGAGATCTGTGCCGATTCGGCGAGAAACCGGGGGCTCATCTGCATCGTCGAGGAGCCCGATTCGCTTATTGCCCTCGAGGCGAGCGGGGAGTTCCGCGGGGTGTACCATGTCCTGCACGGGGCCCTCTCCCCCCTGGACGGCATCGGCCCGGAACAGCTCCGGATCCGTGAACTCCTCGAGCGGGTGGGGGGGTGCGCCGTGGAGGAGGTGATCTTGGCGACAAACCCGAGCGTCTCCGGAGAGACGACGGCCCTGCTGATCTC
Organism: Syntrophaceae bacterium; assembly: GCA_041310125.1. GTDB lineage: Bacteria > Desulfobacterota > Syntrophia > Syntrophales > UBA5619 > JAKAFS01. Next base: position 3,004 of record JBFYYH010000011.1, read on the forward strand.
GAAACTCCTCAAGGAGCGGGGGGTGAAGGTGAGCCGGATCGCCCTGGGGATCCCCGTCGGCGGGGACATCAAATACGCCGACCGGATGACGCTCGCCAAGTGCCTCGAGTACCGCCGCGGGGCATGAGAAAAAGAGGCAGAGGTCCCCGAAAAGATCGTCAACGGGTCTGTCGAAATTCCGTTCCTGAAAACGGAGCGGCCGCTTGCCGAATCCGGAGCGTGCTTTTTGTGCACGGATGTGCCGAACGAGCACGGGTCCCGGGTTATTTCCGCCTCCGGGGATTTCCGCCCTGGAGACCCTTTCCCCGTGCGAAGTGCGAACTCTTCGCATCCGCACCCGGTCCTCAACCGTCCTGCTTCCGCTCACCGGGCGGGAACCAGGATGGATCAATATTGATGATCTTTCAATAGGTTTATTCATGCATTATTTTCCGATTCCGGTCCGGATGAATCCTCGAATTGGCACCCATCTTGCTCTCCATTGAACCGGTTTACGGGTCCGCTGCCGCGGGCCTTTTCCGAAAAACCCGTGATATCAGACCGATGCCGTACCATCGCTCTCTGAAGGTCAAATAGCTGTTGACAGCCACGGTCAAATGAGATAGCAAATAGCAGTTTTTTTAAAAAAAGCCAATCACTACGGGAGATTTGACGAATGTTAGAAATCAGATGGCATGGAAGAGGCGGTCAGGGGGCGGTCACGTCGGTGGAGTTGTTTGCCCTGTCTGCGATCGGAGAGGGGAAGTACGCGCAGGGTTTCCCGAGCTTCGGGACCGAGAGGCGCGGCGCGCCGGTCACGGGATTCAACCGGGTGGACGATAAGCAAATCAAGATTCGCTCCGGCATCTACCATCCGGATATCGTCGTCGTTCTCGATGCCAGCCTGGTCTCCTTGGTGGACGTCGCTGAGGGTTTGAAGCCTGACGGAATACTGATCGTAAACAGCCTGAAGTCCCTGGAGGAGCTGAAGAAGGATATCCGTTTCGAAGGAAAGATTGCGACTGTGGACGCCACCGGGATCGCTTGGAAGGAGTTGGGTGTGCCCATCACGAACACGACCATGCTGGGGGCTCTGGTCAAGCTTTCGGGGGTGGTCAAGATCGATTCTGTGGAGGGTCCCATCAAGGAGAGGTTCGGCCGGATTGCAGGGAAGAACTTTACGGCTGCGAAACGGGCGTACGACGAAGTCAAGTTCATCAACTAAGGACGAAATCACTCTTGAGGTATCAACAATGACACAAAAGAGGTGGCCGGAAGGCTGGCGGGACGTCACCCCCGGATGCATGGTCTTGGAGGCAGGAAGCGCCGTCGAGTACCACACGGGAAGCTGGCGTGCGAAGAAACCGATCTGGGACAATTCCAAATGCATCAAGTGCGGCGTCTGCTACATGTTCTGTCCGGAAGGGTGCATCACCGAAGATCAAGAGGGGTTCTTTGTGGCGAACCTTGAATACTGCAAGGGGTGCGGTATCTGCACCCATGAGTGCTGGCCCAAGGCGATCGTCATGGTCAATGAGGAGGATTGAGAATGGGCAAACGAATCGGTATGGAAATCGCTCTCGCCGCAGCTGAGGCGGCGGCCTTGTGCAGACCGGACGTGATTGCGGCCTATCCCATTACTCCCAACACGCATGTTCCGGAACACCTTTCAGACATCGTGGCCGAGGGAAGGCTTGATGCGGAGTACATCTGTGTCGAGTCCGAACATTCGGCCATCAGCGCCTGCTGCGGCGCCTCCGGCACCGGCGCGCGGGCCTTTACCGCCACGAGTTCTCAGGGGCTGCTCTTCATGCAGGAGATTCTCCCCATCGTTCCCTCGTTGAGACTGCCCGTGGTGATGGTGATCGCGAACCGCGCCGTGTCCGGCCCCATCAACGTCTGGAACGACCACAGCGACATCATGTACCAGCGGGACACCGGTTGGGTTTCGCTCTTTGCCGCCAACGGCCAGGAAACGGTGGACATGGTGATCCAGGCCTTCAAAATAGGCGAGCACCGCGACGTGATGCTTCCCGTCAACATCAACATCGACGGGTTCCAGCTTACCCACGTCGTGGAGCCGATTTTCATGCCCGACCAGGAAGAAGTGGACCGCTTCCTGCCGACGTACAAACCGTTCGCTCAGCTCCATCCGGACAAGCCGATCAGCATGGGCGCGCTGGGGGCCCCCGATATCTTCAACGAGGCGATGTGCGCCAAGAACGATGCCCTGGTGCGGTCGAAGAAGGTTATCCTCGATGTCTGGAAGGAGTGGGAGAAGGAGTTCGGCCGGAAGTATGAACCGATCGAATCCTACAAGACGGAAGGGGCGGAGACGCTCATCGTGACCATGGGTTCCATGGGCGAGACGGCGGAAATCGCCGTGGACGAGCTTCGCAAGGACGGGATGCCCTTGGGATTGTTGAAGATCAAGCTGTGGCGGCCCTTCCCCTTTGAGGAACTCCGGAAAGCGGTGAAGGGGGCCAAGGCCCTTGCCGTTATGGACCGGGCGGTGTCCTGCGGCGGTCCCGGCGGCCCCGTGTTCGCCGAGCTCCGGTCCGCGCTGTACGACGAGCCGAAGAAACCCAAGACGCTGAACTTCATCATCGGTCTGGGCGGACGCGACATTGTGGTGGAGGATTTCATCCAGATGGCCAAGAAGACGGCTGCAAGCAAAAAAGTGAAGCCGGAAGACGCCTACGAAATTTATGGAGCAAGAGAATGAGCACTGCAATCGGAACCTCCAAAAAGTTGTTTGAAAATTTCGAGCTTTATGTCCCGAAACTGATCGAAAAAAAGGAGTATTTCGGTCCGGGACACCGGGCCTGTCAGGGTTGCGGTGAGGCGCTGGCGATCCGCATGATGTGCAAGGCGCTGGGCAAGGACACGGTCGTGGCCAACGCGACGGGTTGCATGGAGGTGATCTCCTGCGTTTACCCGACGACCTCCTGGAGCCTGCCGTGGATCCACGTCGCCTTTCCGAATTCCGCCTCCGTCGGCTCCGGCGTCTCGGCGGGCCTCAAGGTCCTGCGCCGCAAGGGACGGATTCCCGATCGCGACGTCAAGGCGGTGGCCATCGGCGGAGACGGCGGGACGGTGGATATCGGCTTCCAGGCCCTCTCGGGGGCGATGGAGCGCGGCCACGACATGCTGTACGTCTGCTTCGACTACGAGGCGTACATGAACAACGGCATCCAGCGGTCGGGCGCTAAGCCCTACGGATCG
>JBFYYH010000012.1:0-5761 GCA_041310125.1 Syntrophaceae bacterium
CAGGTCGGCATCATATTCCACCAGGGCTTTGGAAATCCCGTGCTTGATGGCTCCCGCCTGGCCGGCGATCCCGCCCCCGCCCACGCTGATGTAAAAATCGAAGAAGCCCTTCTTCCCCGTCATCTCCAAGGGCTGCTGGATGAGCATCTTGAGGCTTTCCCGCGTGAAGTAATCGTCGAAATTCCGCTTGTTCACCTGCAGGACGCCGGTCCCCTCCTTCATGTAGATCCTAGCGATGGCGCTCTTTCTTTTCCCTGTCGCGTAAACCCGTTTTTCCGTCATATTCCTCTCCAGATCGCCGGAGACCTTCCTCTCCGGATCGCGAAATTACAGCTCAACCAAACGCGGGCACTGGGCCTCGTGGGGATGGTCTCCGCCGGCATAGATCTTGAGCTTCTTCAGCATGGACCTGCCCAGGGTATTCTTTGGCAGCATCCCCTTCACGGCGGTGCGCAGCAGTTCCTCCGGTTTCTCGCCGAGCATCTTTCCCGCCGTCACGGCCTTCAGTCCTCCCGGGAATCCCGAGTGACGGTAATAGACCTTGTCCGCCATCTTTTTCCCGGTCAGGCTGATCTTGGCGGCATTGACCACGACCACGAAATCGCCCGTATCCATGTAAGGGGCAAAAATCACCTTGTTCTTTCCCCTCAGCCGGTGGGCAATCTGACTGGCCAACCTCCCCAGGATCTTGTTCTCGGCATCCACGACAACCCAGTCCCGGGTGACTTCTTCTTTTTTGGCTTGATAGGTTTTCATCATTTTCATCCAGTGAACAGGAATTTGAATTTGGGTAAATACGCAAATTCGTCCCCTTTGTCAAGGAAAAACCTGCAGAAAAAATCCAAAAGCCCCCTGCCGGAACCCCCTACCAGGCCCCTCCCTTTCCCAGCCCGTACAGAGAAAAGACGATCATCATCGTCCGGTCATCCTGGCGATCCGACACGTTGAGCTCCACATTCCAGCACTGCCTCCGGTAGCGGATACCGTACGTGGATTCAATGGTTCTGCTTTCCAGCTCACTGCGCCGGAGGATGTAGAGCGCATCCAGGGACGGAGTCAGGACGGCCTTCAGGGATAGATTGATCTCTTCCAGGGTGTTTCTCGTGTAGCGATAGCCGGCCGATGCCGAATCCCCGCGCGGATCGGAGAGGGTCAGGTCGTAATTCCGCTGGACCCAGTCGCCGGAGTTCACATTGTAACGATTGCGGGCCGACAGTGAAAGATAGGAAAAGGGCGCGAGGTCCAGTTCCAGATCCACATCGCCCAGGGGACGCTTTTCCGGGGCCGGACCGGCCGTCTCCCTTCTCGCCTCCTGGATGTCGAAAATCTGGGAAAGGCGGAAGCGCATCATCTCGCGATAGCGGATCTTTCCGTCCGTCTCCCTCACCCGTGCCAGCAGGGTGTTGGTGAGGGCATAGCCGATCCCGTGCTGCCCCGGAATCCGCCCGAGGAAATCGGGAAGGAGGGGATGAGAGGGTCCGGTGACGTAGGTGTAGACAATCTCCGGCTTGATCCCGTGCCGGATCTTCTGCAACTCGGCACCCCCGATGTCGTAGACTTTCTGAATTTCTGTGGACAGCACTGTCCCGAGCTGGAACACTTCCCGGTCGCCAAACCGTTCCCCTCCGTCCTTCAGGGAATCGGACCGTTCCCAGAAGCTCCCGCGGAATCCCGCATTCGACGTGACCTGGAGATAGGGGCTGAGATTCATCGGAAGGTAGAAGATCGGATTCACCTCCCAGAGATGTCCCTTTTGCCCCTCCCGGCGGTAGAATTGATCATAACCGGCGTTGAATTCCACCTGCAGGGGGGTTTCGAAAAGGGGACGCCGAAAACCCGTCAGGATGATCTCGGGAGCCTTCTGCAGGGTAAAGTCGTTGTTGGTCGAAGAAAAGTCGTCGGTGTAGCGCGCCAGTGCGGTAAGATTGAAGAGCGACCAGTCCTTGACCAGGCGGACGGTAGAATCCAGCGACCCGAGGGATTCGTTTCCCAGAAAGGAGACGCGCCGGAAACGTTCTTCGTTGCTCTGAGAGTAATGGTCCAGATAATAATTGAACGAGGAAAAATCCCTGAAATACCAGCGGTCTGAAACCCGGCGGATGTCGCTCCGGACGTAGAAACCGGGGGAAAAGGTTGTTTCGTGGTTGAGATAGATGGACCAGCGGTTCCGGTCCTCCTGCCAGTCACGGCTCATGACCCCGGCGGTTTCCGCAATCCGTTTCCGGTCGCGGATGAAATCCGCATAAAAGGTGCCGAACGTCTCCGGCGAAGGGGTGTAACGGAATTCCACCCCTTCCTTGAAACCGCGCTTTTCAAGGAAGCGCTGAAAGAAGGTCGCGTCCGCGCTGTCGGAAATGGCCCAGTAGAAAGGCATCTCCACGTCCAGACCGTTTTTGTCGCGGGAATAGGCGAAGCGGGGAAAGAGAAAGCCGGATTGCCGCGTCGTCTTGGCGGGAAAGAGGAGATAGGGCACATAGAGGAGCGGGATATCCCGGGCCAGGAACCGGCCGTGTTTCAGTGTTCCGTAGCCGTCGATGGTCAGTTCGAGCTCCCGGCCCGCCAGGCGCCAGTCGGGATTCTCCCCGTCGCAGGTCGTCACCGTAGCGTTTTCCAGGCGGTAGGTCGCTTCCCCCTTTTTTTCGATTTTCTCTCCCCGGATGTAGAAGTGATTCCGGGCCAGGAACATCTTTCCGTCATCGACCGTTCCGGTCTTGGCCACGATATCGAATGAAACCTTCTCTCCCTCGAGAACATCCTGATCGCTCCGGACCAGGACATCTCCCTCGGCAAGAGCCATGTTCGTCGCACGATTCAAAGTGGCATAGTCGGCCTTCAGGTACCCGCCTTCAAAGGTGATCAGGACCCTCCCCAACGCATAAAATGCGTCCGCTTCACCGTCATAGGCGATGTTGTCCGCCTCAATCGTGACCGGTCCCCCGCGGAACTCCGTCTGCATCGCCCAGAGGCGGGGGGCGGCCATCCCGGTCAGAAGGAGTAGTGCAAAAAGACAGAGGCCCCTTTTCACTCTTGTTCCCTTTCCGAACCCCTCAGGGCTGCCGGCCTTCCGGCGTGCGCCCTCTGACACCCGTCAGCTTCGCGTGGCACCGCTTGATTTCCCCGACCAGATAGAGAGAACCCGCAACGCAGACGAGATCCTTCTTCCCGGCCAGGGAAAGGGCTCGCCCCAGGGCGTCGCCCGGTTTCTCGACGATTTCGACATCCGGATGGACCTTTCTTGCCAGCGGAAGCAGGAGATCGGGGGACAACGCCCTTCCGCCCGGCGGACGGGTGAGGAATAACCGGTCGGCCAGGGGAAAAAGTTTCCTGGCCATCGCCGGGTAGTCCTTATCACCCAGGACGCCGAAGAGCAAGAACAACCGCCGGCGGGGGAATCCCCCTTGCAACGCGTCGCAAAGGCTGGCGACACCGGCCGGATTGTGGGCACCGTCCACGAGCAGCATCGGCGATTGCTGGAGAACCTCCAGGCGCCCCTCCCACCGCGTCCGCTTCAGGCCTTCAGAAACGGCTTGCCCATCCACCCGAAACCCGTGATCCGCAATCCGCTCAATGACTCCCAGAGCCAGAGCGGCATTGCGGACCTGGTGCCTCCCCGCGAGAGGAGATTCAAGGCGTTCGTAACGCTTCCCGATCCCGCGGTATGAGAACGTCCCGTCCCGGTGGATCGTCGTACGGACCTGCCTGCCCAGCCTGCAGAGCGTCGCCCTCTTTTCCCGGCAGATCGCCTCCAGGGTCTCGATGACCCTTGCCTCCCGGGCCGCCGTGATGCAGAACCCTTTTTCCCCGATGATTCCGCCTTTTTCACGCGCAATGGCCGCCAGGGTGTTCCCAAGAAATTCACGGTGTTCGAGGGAGATGTTGGTTATGACCGATACGAGGGGCCGGACCACGTTGGTGGCGTCCAGACGCCCTCCCATCCCCACCTCGAGAACGGCAATGTCCACCTGCTGCCGCTGGAAATGAAGAAAGGCCATTGCCGTGAGAAATTCGAAATAACTCATCTTTTCCAGGATCTCTTCCCGAATCCGCTGCGTGCAGAGCGCCGCCTCCCGGCAAGAAATCATCCGCTGGTCAATCCGGATCCTCTCCCGGAAATGGATCAGGTCCGGAGAGGTGTAGAGTCCGGTTCTGAAGCCGGCCGTCGTGAGCACAGACGCCGTCATCGCCGAGACGGAACCTTTGCCGTTGGTTCCGGCGACCAGCACCGACGGGAAATCGTCCTGCGGATTGCCCAGACGCGCCAGCAGCGAACGGATCGGGTCGAGCCCGAACCGGATTCCCATTCTTTCGAGGCTGGAGAGATATCGAAGCGTGTCCTGGAAGGTCATGGATCCCCTTGTCCCGGGGCAAGTTCGCCGCAAAAGCGGGCGGGGCTTTCGGTGGACCGGCTTGGCCGGTTCAGATCCGGATCACCTGACCGTCCCGGAGAAAATGGAGGTTGGGGATCCCCCGCCGTTCGATCTCGCTCCGGATCATCTCATGATAGGGGACCTTCATATGATAGAGATAGATCCCGTGGTCGTATGGCCCGATCTTATCCAGTTCGCCGATCAGACGGGCCGGGGTCAAGTGGCCGCTCCTTTCCGCCAGGTCCGATCTTTCGTCCGGAAGAGAGGTCTCCACAAAGATGGCCCGCACGCCGTTCTCACGCCCTGCGACCCTCCAGATCTCCTCCGTCGGTCCCGTATCTCCCGCGAATATGGCAGCCAATCTCCCGTCGCCCCCCAGGGTTTCGACCACGTAGGCCACGGTCTCCACCGTGTGATGGACCGGTACGACGCGAACGCCCAGGTGTCCGATCTTCAGCATCTCGCCCGGACGGATGGCGACGTATCTCAGAACCGGATTCTCACCGCTGGGAAGCACGGCGAAATCGGGCCAGATGATTCCATTGAAAATGTGCGACCGCAGGGTTTCGATGACCCCGGGCACACTGACGATCGTCAGCGGATAACCCCGGTCGAAACCACAGAGGTTGTCTGCCAGCGAGGCAAGCTCGCAGATGTGATCCATGTGGGCGTGGGTAATCAGGACATGGTCGATACGGGCCTGCTCTTCCATCGTCAGAACCGACGTCGCCGTCCCGGCATCGAGAAGGACCTTCGCATCGATCAGGAAACCCGTCAGACCGTATCCGGCGCTCTGCGAACCGTGGCAACCCAGTACCCTGATTTCCATGCGAAGGAATCCCTCGTTCTCAACGCGATCCACACCAAAAGGCAGGTCATCTGTTCCGATGAAGACAAGAAGGAGAATGGACAGGCGGCCACGATTTCCGAAAGGCCGGCCGCCGAGGCGGGGCAGGTCAGCCTCCCGGCCGGGCCGCTTTCGCAACCCCCCGCTGAAGCCAGCGGGCTTCCGTTCTCCGGCTGGCGCCGCTAATCCGCCGTAACCTTAAAAACCTCGTCGCCGGGGCGGACACGGTCCATCACCTGGATACCGATATAATCGCCGGCGGCCGCCTTGGAAACCTTCTGGTTGTTGACTTCCATGGAATCCAACGGCATGGTGAGATCCGTGGTGTGTCCCGTAAACCGGAGGGTATCCCCGATCCGGACTTCCCCTTCCGTGATCTTGACGGCGGCGACGCTCGGTTTGGAAAAGAACTTGACGACCTCCCCGACTTTCAGTTCACCCATAACCGCTCCTCCTTCGCTTGAGACTGCCGGACAAACCATCATTCAGCGAATGCTCTGCGGTCGAACTATATCTTTTCTGATGAAAAATACAAGGGGGGAATTTC
>JBFYYH010000013.1:0-2839 GCA_041310125.1 Syntrophaceae bacterium
AGAGGCGCGGCAGGGACGTTCCCCGAATCCGGGAGAGGGGGAGAACATGATCACCGAGGAAGAAAAGAAGCGTTACCACCGCCAGATTCCGCTTTTTGGCGAGGAGGGGCAGGAGAAGCTGAAGGCGGCCCGTATTCTCATCGCCGGCGCCGGGGGGCTCGGCTCGCCGATCTCCCTCTACCTGGCCGCGGCCGGCGTGGGAACGCTGAGGATCGCGGACTGCGACACGGTCGAGGCGAGCAACCTGAACCGCCAGATCCTCCACGGGAGCCGGGACATCGGGCGGCCGAAGACCGAATCGGCCGCGGAAAATCTGGCCGCGCTGAATCCCCTGATCCGCGTGGAGAAGGTCCGCGGACGGATCGACGAAACCACGGTCCTGGAAACAGCGCAGGGCTGCGACCTGATCGTCGATGCGATGGACAACTTCCACACCCGCTATCTCCTCAACCGGACGGCCCTCGCGCTCGGCATCCCTTTCGTCCACGGCGCCGTCCGGGGGCTTTACGGACAGGCGACGACGGTGATCCCGGGGAAGACCCCCTGCCTTCGCTGCATCTTTCCGGCAAGCCCGCCGCCGGAGGTCTTTCCGATCCTCGGGGCGACCTGCGGCGTCATCGGCTCCATCCAGTCGACCGAAGTCCTCAAATGGCTCACCGGTCGGGGAGAACCGCTCGCGGGTCGCCTCCTCCTCTGGGACGGCCTCGCGGGAACCGCCGAAACGATCACCGTCGAACGGAACCCGGCCTGCCCCGACTGCGGAATCTTCGGCCCTGCAAGATAGTCCGGTTAATCTGCCGAACGCCGACCATGAAGTTCGCGACAATGGCCGAGCGAGAAGTCGTTGGCGCGGAGGCAAGCTGCTTCGATGTCCGGCGCTCTTCCTTCGCCGCGTTGATGCTTTGATTCCGTGAGGAGCGGATCCCTGAGGGATTCGCTATCCGGTGGGGGATTGCCCGCGCAGCTTCCTCTCCGGAAAAAAGGCGACAAGGCCGAGGCTGGCCATTGGGACCAGGGCAAGGCCGGAAAGGACGACCCGGATGGAGAAAAGGTCGGCCAAGCTCCCGACCAGCGGCGCCAGCATCCCCCCCGTCCCCATCGCAAGCCCCATCATCAGGCTCGAAACCATCGATTTGCCGCGGGGCGCCAGCTTCTGCGCCATGACGAGCCCCAGCGGCAGCGTCGCAAACATGAAGAATCCCGCCAGAACTGCGCCGATATAGACCCAGAGGCCGGGGAGGAAAAGCATCAGCAAAAGACTGGGCGTGGCCAGCAGAAAGGTGATGATGAAGATCGACCGGTAGCCGATCCGGTCGGAGAGATGGCCGGCCAGCAGGCCGCTGAGCGTTCCCGCCAGGGTGAACAGCGAGATTACAAAGCCGATCGAGACCAGCGTGTGGCCCTCCCGGGCGTAAAGGATGGGGATGAAGGCCAGGAAGGACTGATTCACGAAGGCGCGCAGGACCATGACTACCCAGATCAGGAGCACCGATCGCCATACGTCCCCGAAGGCCGTCCGCACCGCCCCGGAAAATCCCTGCCCGCGGAGCCCCTCCCCCAGCGGTCGGGGGGTGATCCTGAAGAGCAGCGCCATCAGGGCGAGGCCCGGAATCGCCGTCCAGAGAGCAACCTCCAACCCCCAGCGTCCGACGAGGAATGCGATCGCGAGCGGCCCGACGGCGAAGGCGAACGTCCCCCCCATGTTGAAGATCGACATCGAAAGGCCCAGGTGCCGCCCGGCATAATTGGCGACCATCCCGGCGACGGAGGGGTGGAACAGCGAGGAGCCGATCGACCCGAGCGCGATGAACAGCAGGAGGTCCCAGAAGGAGTGGGCCCAACCGACGAGCTAAATGAAGACGATCGACAGCAGCGGCCCGCCCAGGATGAACACCCTCGACCGGTAGCGGTCGGCGAAATAGCCCACGCCGGGCTGGACGACGAAGGCCAGCATCCGCATCATCCCGGCGATCCAGCCGACCTGGGCAAGGGAAAGGGAAAACTTCTCGACGAAAACCGGCAGAAGCGGGTTGACGAAGGAGACGTAGAAATCGCCCGTGAAATGGATCAGGGTCAGGGCGAAAATCACCTTGACGTCGGTGCGGCTTTTTTCATTCATAGGGTGCCCGAAGTACCACGCCGGCGCCCCGGCGTCAAACGGAAACTCCTATTGTCGAATTCCTGTCGAATTCCTTGCCCGGGAGTTCGACACAAGCTATACTTTATTCCTCTCTACCTCCAGTTTGAAAAGAGCATTCTCGCTCCCTGGCCGGGTTTCTCGCCGACTGTTTCGGCTTGCGGCAGGCCATTTGAACTGGACGGCTTCGACGGGAGCAGCGGATCGAAAATGCTCGGTCACTCTGAAGCCGTTCCACAAACCGATCGGCGGAAAAACAGCCGTATTAAAGAGGAGGCAACCGATGACAGACAAGCCCTATATTGTATATCCGAAACGGCCGGCCGGCAGCCCCGAAATGGCGGTACCGGGAGAGACTCTGATCAACGAGCCGGGGAGAGTCTGCTTCGGCGTCAACGACTTCTTACCCGGCCGCTGCCGCGCCCTCCACGGCCACTATACCTGGGAACTGGTGATCGTGGACGGAAGCTCGGAAGGCGCCGGCTACATCTTTTTTGATGAACGCTGGTGGCGTGTGAATCCCGGGGCGGCCGTGTTCGTCCCCCCCAAGTATCCCCATTCCTGGTCCTCCGGAAATTGCAAGGGATTTCGGATGTTCTATGTCTACGGCAGCTCCAAGGAAGAGGCAGGGCGAATCTGGCATGTCCCGCCGGATCAGGGAGTTTGCATAACCCCGGAGGAGGAGAACAACGCTCCGGTCTG
>JBFYYH010000014.1:0-4723 GCA_041310125.1 Syntrophaceae bacterium
CCGCCGCCGATCTGAACCCCGCCCACCCAGACCGGCCTCGTTTTTCTTCTCGGGATGACCGGATTCAAGAATTCCCCCGCCGTTGTTCGACTCGCATCTCGAGACCTTCACGCAGCTTGAAAATCGGATCCCGGGAGCGAAAGATGTCAGCGCGGCGGGGGATCGCGAATATCCCATACCCCACCCGGAAAGCCCCGCGGGATGTTGAACAGCGGTGGATTTATACCATGAAGGGTTCGGGGCAATCAATGGGTAATTTCCCGGGGAAGCGAGCGGTCAGCGCATCCGGGGGCATCGGAACACCGGGAATGGCGGAAAAACTCCTCGCCCGGAAGAACCCGTTGCGCACGGAGCGAGAAAAGCCCTCCGCCATTCGAGCCGCCCGAAGGACGATGGAGCCCCGGGACCGGTTCTCCTACCGCCCCCGCCAGCAGTAGAGGCAGAGATTTTCTTCGGGGAGCCCGATCGCCTCGATCATATCCTCAATCAGGGGATACTTCAGGGAGGTCACGTGGATGTCGGAGCGGATCCATTCCACCATGCGCCGGTAGCGCTCCGAACGGGGGTCGAGGTATTCTTCCCGATGCTCCGCGCCGGCTTCCCCTTCAAGGGCGCGAATCGCGCGGTGGGTGGCGAGTTCGGAGGCTGTTCTCGTCGAGGAGGCGTAGCGGCAGGGGAACATCAGCGGGGGGCAGGCCGGGCGGACGTGGATCTCTTTTGCCCCGTTGTCCCACAGTTTGCGGATGGTGAAGTTCTTCAGCTGCGTTCCCCGGACGAGAGAATCGTCGCAGAGCACCATCCTGCTGTCCCGGATCACATCGCGGACGGCGCTCAGCTTCATGGTGGCCACGATGTCCCGGATGTCCTGTGAGGGGGGGGTATAACTCCTTCCGTATCCCGGGGTGTATTTGACCAGGGGGCGGCGGAAGGGGAGTCCGGACTCCATCGCATAGCCAATCGCATGGCCGACCCCGGAATCCGGAACGCCCGTCACGAAGTCCGCCTCGACGTCGTCGTTGCGGGCCATGGCCTGTCCGCACCGCTCCCGGGCATTCTCGACGCTGATCCCTTCGTAGATCGACGCCGGATCTCCTGTGTAGATCCAGAGAAAGGCGCAGACATGCCGTTCCGCGCCGGCGGGCCGCTCGTCGTGGATGCCGGTTCGGTCGAGGCGGACGACCTCGCCCGGCCCGAGAAAGCGGACCGGTTCATAGCCGAGATTGGGAAAGGAGCTCGCTTCGGTGGCCGCGGCAAACCCGGAAGGGGCGCCGTCCGTCCGGATCTCCCTTCCAATGACCAGGGGGAAACGGCCGTATCGGTCGCGCGCCGCGTAGATCCCCTCTTCGGCCATCAGGAGCAGGCAGATGGATCCCTCGATGGCCTGCTGCATCCGGGCGATGCCGTTGACGATGTTGTCGCCCCGGTTGATCAGCTTGGCGACAAGTTCCACGCTGTTGACCCCCCCGCCGGCCTTTTCGCTGAAGGAGGCGCCATCCTGGAGCAGTCCGCGGGACAAATCGTCCTTGTTCGTGATCAGGCCGGTCGCGGCCAGCGCATAGGTCCCGAACTTCGAGCGGATGATCAGGGGCTGGGGGGATTCGTCATCGATGGCGCCGATGCCCATCGTCCCCTGCATCTCCTTGTAATCTTCCACAAACCGCGATTTGAACTGGGCCTGGCTGATGCTGTGGATCGCGTTCTGGAAGCCCCCGGGACCCCAGACCGCCAATCCCGCGCTCTCCGTTCCCAGGTGCGAGTGATAATCGGTTCCGTAAAACAGGGTTTTCGCGCAATTTTCCGAAACCACACCAAACATGCCGCCCATATCGTTGCTCCGCCGAGTCCCTTAAAGAGGTGAATAATACCCTTGAAGACCGCTTCCCCGCTGCCCGCCCTGCCCCCATTTCCTCTTCTTCCCGGACAGGATGCGACTTTCCCGTTCCCGCGCCGATACGCCCGAACCGTTTCCATTGCCGCTCCGCCTGCGCGGGTCAGGACAGCTTGAGGAGAGCCTCCCGGATCCGGTCCACCCCTTTTTCGATCTGCGCCAGCGAAGTGGCGTAAGACAAGCGGATATGGCCGTCATGACCGAAATCCCCTCCGGGCACCAGGGCGACGTTGGCCTCATCGAGGAGATAGGCGGCCATCTCGGAGGAGCTGTTGACGGGTTTCCCTCCGAAGGCGCGGCCATAGTAGGAAGAGACGTTCGGGAAGACATAGAAGGCCCCCTGGGGCTTCATGCAGGTCACCCCGGGGATGGCGTTGAGCTTCTCCACGATCCGGTCGCGCCGCTTCTGAAACTCGCGGACCATCGCCGGCAGACTCTCCTGGGGACCATTCAGGGCCTCGACCGCCGCCTTCTGGGCAATCGAGGTGGGGTTCGAGGTGTTCTGACTCTGGAACTTCGTCATCGCCGAGATGATCTCCTCGGACCCCGCCGCGTAACCGATGCGCCAGCCCGTCATCGAGTAGGTTTTGGAAACCCCGTTGACCACAATCGAGATGCGCTTCAGCTCTTCGCCGAGGGAGGCCAGGGTATGAAAGGGAGTCGCGTCGTCGTAGAGGAGCTTTTCGTAGATGTCGTCCGAAATGACCAGGATCCCCTTGCGCACGATCACTTCGGCCAGGGCCTCCAGTTCTTCCCGGCTGTAGGAAACGCCGGCCGGGTTGGAGGGATAGCTGATGATGATCGCCCGCGTGTTCGGCGTGATGGCCGCCTCCAGTTGCGACGGCAGAAGTTTGAATCCGTCTTCCGTATTCGTTCGGATGACGATCGGCTTCGCCCCGGAGAGGTAGACAATGTCGGGATAGGAAACCCAGTACGGCGAAGGGATCAGGACCTCGTCCCCCTCTTCGAAAAGGACCTGCGCGATGTTGAAGAGCGCGTGTTTGGCCCCGCAGGTGATGACCACCTCCGGCCGCCGGTAGGAAAGTCCGTTGTCTCTCCGGAGCTTGGCGATCACCGCGTCCTTGAGTTCATCGGTTCCGCCGACGGGGGTGTATTTCGTGAATCCCGCATCAATGGCGCGGATGGCGGCATCCTTGATGTTCCGGGGGGTATCGAAATCGGGCTCTCCCGCCCCGAAGCTGACGATGTCCCGTCCCTCCGCCTTGAGGGCATTGGCCCTGGCCTGAATGGTGAGCGTCGGAGACGGCTTGATCAGTGAAATCCTCGATGCCAGTTTCATGTTTCTTCCCTTTTGAACGGAAATTTGTCCTGCAGTCTCTGATAAACGATTTCCGGCACCAGCCCCTTGACGGAACCGCCGAGGCTGGCCGCTTCATTGATGATTTTGGAACTGGTGTAGAACCATTTGTAACCCGTCATGAGAAATACGGTTTCGACATCGCGGTTCAGCCTGCGGTTGATCAGGGCCAGCTGGAATTCGTACTCGAAATCGGAAAGGGCCCGCAGGCCGCGGAGGATCACGTTCGCCCCTTCCCTCTTCACATATTCCACGAGCAGTCCGTCGTAGCTGTCCGCGCGGACGTTACGGCAGTCCCGGATCACCTCCCGGATCATCTCCAGCCTCTCCGTCACGGAAAAGAGCGATTGCTTGTTCGGGTTGTAGGCGATCAGCACGATGAGTTCGTCGAACATCCGGGTGCCCCGCTTGATGATGTCCACGTGGCCATTGGTGATCGGATCGAATGAGCCGGGATAAACCGCCGTTTTTTTCATAGGCTCCGTTTCCCTCCCTGGGACTTGAGGAATGACAACACCGTGTCTCCGTATCTTCTCCGGTCGACGGCCTTCAGCGTCCCCGGGCAGGTTTCATCCATCCCCTCTCTCTGCGAGTGCTGAAGGACGACGATGCCATCCTCGGCCAGGAGGTCCGCCTGTCCCAACCATTTCAGGGTCTTCGCAACATAGCCCTCGCCGTAGGGCGGATCGGCAAAGAGAATCCCGAATCGCGCCTGCCTCACGGCAAGGCGGCCCAGCCCCTTTTCCGCATCCGCCGAGAGGATGACGCCTTTTTCCGAAAACCCGAGGAGTTCGAGGTTTCTCCGGATCGCCTCGGCAAGGCCGGTCTGTTTTTCCACGAAAACCGCTGAACCCGCCCCCCGGCTCAGGGCCTCCAGCCCCACAGCGCCGCTTCCTGCAAAGAGATCGAGGAAGGCGACTCCGTCCAGCGGACCCAGAATGCCGAACAGGGATTCCCGGATCCGGTCGGTGGTGGGCCGGATGCGGCTCCCTCCG
Organism: Syntrophaceae bacterium; assembly: GCA_041310125.1. Classification (GTDB taxonomy): domain Bacteria; phylum Desulfobacterota; class Syntrophia; order Syntrophales; family UBA5619; genus JAKAFS01. The sequence goes on from JBFYYH010000014.1 coordinate 4,202, forward strand.
GGAAGGAGGATCCGTCTTCCCTTGGCCTCCCCCCCGGTGATTCTCATAGGTATTTCTGGATCAGGATTTCCGCGATCTGGACGGCGTTCAGGGCGGCGCCCTTCCGGATATTGTCGGACACCACCCACAGGTTGATGCCGTTGGGGATGGATTCGTCCTCCCGGATCCTTCCGACGAACGTTTCGTCTTTTCCGGCCGCATCGATGGCCATCGGATACCGCTTGTTCGCGGGATCATCGACCACCCGGACTCCCGGCGCCTCCGCCAGAAGAGCCCGGACCTCGTCCGCCGTGATCTTCCGAACGGTCTCGATGTTGATCGACTCGGAATGGCCGTGAAAGACGGGCACCCGTACCGTGGTTGCAGTCACCGCGATTCCCGGGTCGTTGAAGATCTTCCTGGTCTCATTGACCATCTTCATCTCTTCCTTCGTATATCCGTTCTCCAGGAAGACATCGATCTGAGGGAGACAGTTGAAGGCGATCTGATGCGGATAGACCCGGACTTCGGGCGGCTGGGAGT
>JBFYYH010000015.1:0-2851 GCA_041310125.1 Syntrophaceae bacterium
TCAAGGCCATCCAGTACGGGATCGCCCACATGGTCCTGACCTATTACAGCGAACCGGACGCCGAGCCGCTGGTACTCGACAACCTGGTCGACGCCATCGCCCCGGCCTCAAGGCGGACCGATCTTATGCCCGTGTTCAGCTTCAACGGATCCGGCCTCTGGACGGCCAAGCAGCGCGGAAAGGGCAAACTCGCCGGCGGAAGCGACCGGCTCAAGCCCTGGCAGGAACTCCAGAAGAAGAGGGCGGAAGGGAAGCTGTAACCCGCCGCACGGGGGCTTCAGAAGCCCGGAAGGCGGCGCCTTTTCGGGAAGCCGTTCATTGCAGATTGGGGGCAGAGACATGACACTATACCGTCAGCTCATCATTTTTACGCTGGTCCTGTTTTTCATCCTCTTCACCGGGACCTGGTTCGCCAAGCTCGAGACCACGCGTTCGTTCCTGGTCGATCAGCTCGAGTCCCACGCCCAGGACACGGCCACCTCCCTGGGCCTCTCCATCTCCCAGCATGTCCTCGCCAACGACATGGCGACCGTGGAGACGATGATCAATGCCGTCTTCGACCGCGGGTACTACAAGCGGATCGCGCTGAGCGACATCAAGCAGAAGGTCCTCATCGAGCGGGTCCTCGACGTGACCATCGAGAACGTCCCGGCGTGGTTCATCCGCTGGATCCCCCTGGAGACGCCGGAGGTGGAGGCGAACATCATGGCCGGCTGGAAGCAGGCGGGGGCGGTCTATGTGAAGAGCCATCCCGGCTACGCCTACAAGACGCTCTGGGAGGACGTGGTCCGCACGACCCTCTGGTTCCTGGCCTGCGGGATCTTCGTCCTGATCGCCGGCGGCTACGGCCTGCGCGTCCTGCTCCGGCCGCTGGTCCTCGTCGAGCGGCAGGCGGATGCCCTCTGCCGGAAGGAGTATGAGATCCAGCAGAAGATCCCCTGGACCAAGGAGCTCCGGCGGGTGGTCGAGGCGATGAACCGGATGACGATCAAGGTCAAGGAGATGTTTGAGGAGCAGGTTGCGCACGCGGAGGGTTTCCGCGACCGCGCCTACCACGATCCGCTGACCGGCCTGGGCAACCGCCGCTACTTCGACACCCAGATCACCGCCCGTCTCGACCGCCGCGACATGGCGACGAAGGGGATCGTCCTGCTGGTCCAGCTCGAGGACCTCGAGGGGCTCAACCGGCAGCGGGGCTTCCAGGCCGGCGATGACCTGCTGAAGCGGGCCGCGGCCCTGATCCAGGAGTCCGCCTCGACCTTCGTGAACGCGGTCCTGGCGCGTCTCACCGGGGGCGACTTCGGGGTCTTCCTCCCCGACGCCCCGCCCTGCGACGCCGAGGCGATCGCATCCGGCTTGGCGAACAAGCTGGGCCAGCTCGCCACGGAGCAGCTCACGCTGACCGACAACGTCGGCCACGTGGGGGCTTCGACCTACGAGGGCACCACGACGATGGCCCGCCTCCTCTCCGAAGCGGACATCGCCCTGCGCGCCGCCAAGCAGATGGGGCCCAACGCCTGGAACGTCCGGGCGATCACCGAGGAGACGGACAAGATGCCGCTGGGGCAGAACCAGTGGAAGGATACGCTGGAGAGGGCCCTGCAGGAGCGGAGAATCAGCCTCGACGGCCAGCCCGTGGTGAAGACGACGGACCGGAGCCGGCGGCTCCACCTCGAGATCTTCTCGCGGATCGTTCTCGAGGACGCCCAGTTCCTGAGCGCGGGCGTCTTCATGCCCTTGGCCGAGCGGCTGAAACTGGTCTCCACCCTGGACCGGATCGTCATCGAAGAGGCGATGCAGCTCGACCGGAGCCGGATCGGGGTGGACCGCGTCGCGATCAACGTCTCCCCGGCTTCACTCCAGGACGATGCCTTCCAGGCCTGGCTCAAGGGCGCCCTCAAGGTCCTTCCGCCGACCGCGCCCCGGATCATCTTCGAGTTCGCCGAGTTCGGGGCGGTCCAGAACCTGGACCTCGTCAAGGATTTCAGCGCCATGGTGCGCGGGTTCGGCCACGCGACGGCCCTGGACCACTACGGCCAGAGCTTCTCGAACCTGGGCTACCTCAAGTCCCTGAAGCCGGAATATGTGAAGATCGACCGCGCCTACACCGGCGAGCTCAAGGACGCGGAGAGCGACAGCCGCTTCTTCATCGGCTCGCTCTGCAGCGTCGCCCACAGCATCGACATCGGGGTGATCGCGGAGGGGGTGGAGACCGAGCAGCAGGTGCAGATCCTCAAAGAGCTGAACCTGGACGGCATCCAGGGGTACATTGTGGACCGGCCGAAGCCGATCAAGGATATCGTAGGGAACGCCGGATAGGGGAGGGTGAAGCGGCCGCGCCACCCCGCCCAGTAAACGGGCTCAATTTGGCGTTGGGAAGCGGCCGGCCTTAAAGGATGTCGTCGACCGTGAGGTTCTGGGAGGTGATCGCTTCCCGGAGCCGCTTGCGCTCCCGGATCCTCTCCTGGGCCTGATCCGGCAGCTCCGTGAAGAAGATCACGTTCTTCTGGATCAGCAGGTCGATCAGGTCTTCCAGCAGGCGGATGATCCCCATGTCCGAAAGCGACAGCAGCAGCTTCCGGGAGTCCGCACTGACGGTTTTGTTCAGGAAATCGAGGATCTCCTCATCCACCACGGACTTTGCTTCCTCGGCGTTCGCTTGGGGGGTGCTGTGCATCGCGATGATGCAGCCTTCCTCGTCCCTTTCCACGTAGAGCATGGCTATTCTTCCTCCCCGGCGATCATGGATCGAAAAAAATGAAATGCATTGGCAGGAGAAATAGCACTATTCTTAAAAAAAATATATGCTAAAATCAACAATGGGCGAGGGGCAGTGATTTTCAAAGATCTC
>JBFYYH010000016.1:0-9684 GCA_041310125.1 Syntrophaceae bacterium
GTCGGCCCAGGCAGCGCAGGCTCTTTCGCTGAAGTAAAACAAAGAATCAAAGAAGAGGCTCAGCGGCTTCCCGACACAACCTGGATCCGCGCATTCGGTTACGACGACACGAAGCTCTCCGGCACGCCACTGACCCGGCGGGATCTGGATGCTGTCGCTCCCCGGCACCCGGTCTACATCAGTCACGTCAGCGTTCATTGGGGACTCACGAACACCCCCGGTCTCGAACGGGGCGGAATCGGGGAAGAGACGCCCGATCCTCCCGGCGGTCACCTGGGTCGCGATCCCGATAGCGGACGGCTCAATGGCCTCCTCTTTGAAGAAGCGGCCTTCCGCTACGGCATAGAGGCCCTCTGCTCCGGGGAGAGGGTCACCCCACCGCCCTCCTCTGCGGCCTTTAGCCAGGGTATCCGGCAGGTCGCAGATCTCTACCTGAAGGCCGGGATCACGAGTGTGCATGACGCCCTGGCAACACCCCGTTTCTTTGAAGTCTGCCAGCAGTTGCGGCGGGAGGATCACCTGCCGTTGCGGATCTACGGTCTCCTCGCTGAAAAATATCTGGACACCTTCGAGGCCTCGGGCCTGCGGAGCGGCTTCGGTGACGAGTGGTTGCGCCTGGGCGCCGTGAAGCTCATCGCCGACGGAGCCATCGCCGGTCGAACAGCCTGCCTGAAAGAGCCCTACGGCGATCCTGCTTTGGGAACGGGCATTTTGGTGCTCACAGCGGAGCAGATCCGCGATCGAATTTACCGAGCCCACGAAGCGGGGTTCCAGGTGGCGATCCACGCGAATGGCGACCGGGCCATCGAGATCGTCCTGGAGGCCTTCGAGGCGGCTCTTGCGAAAAAGCCCCGCGCCGACCATCGCCACCGCATCGAGCACTGCAGCCTCGTAACCGAGGACATCCTCCGGCGAATGCGCCGGTCGGAGCTGCTCGCGATTCCTTTCGGATCTTACGTTTGGGCGCACGGGGAAAAACTTCTGGCCTTCTACGGCCCCGAACGGGTCAACCGGCTCTTCACCCACCGGGACTTCCTCGATCATGGCATCGCCCTGGCGGGAAGCACCGACAATCCCTGTGGGCCACATGAACCACTCCTCGCCATCCAGAGCTGCGTGACCCGCAGGGGACAGGACGGGACGCTCTTGGGAGGAAAACAGCGTATTTCCCTGATGGAAGCCTTGCGGATGTACACGCTGGGCTCCGCTTATGCCTCCTTCGAGGAACATCTAAAGGGGTCGCTGAAAGCGGGCAAACTCGCCGACATTGCCGTGCTCGGGGAGGACATCACGCGGGTCCCGCCGGAGGAGATCCGGAACATCCCGGTCCGCTGGACGCTGGTGGGCGGACGGATCCACCAGGCCTCCTGAAAACGGAACGTCTGCGTTGGCCGTATCGTGGCAAGACGATCGATTCCAAGGAAAAGCGATCCCCGGGGACAGGGAATGAAGGGCCGGCGGCACGATCTCGTCACAAGGTGTTCTGCAAAGCAGGAACAAAAGAAGCGGGATACCGGATTGATCGGGGATCCGGGGACTGCCCGGACGTCTAACTTCGATCCGTGGGGCGGGCTTGCCTAAAAAAGATGATCCCCGTTTTCGAAGAAGCGCCTGAACCCCTCCCGGTCTCCGGCGGCGGCCGCGATCCGTTCGATCCCCTTTTTCAGCTCCTCCGTGCCGGTGGCGATCGAAAGCCTCAGGTAGTGGAACGGCTCGGCGCCGATCCGGCCGAAGGACTTCCGGTCCAGCGTCGCCACCCCGTGGACAAAGAGGAGAAACATCTGCAGGAGGGTCGAGGGGCTTGTCTTGCCCCGGACCCCCACCGGGAGGGAATCGAAGGCGTCGAAGATCCCCAGGTTCCGGCAGACCCCCTCCACATTGGGAAAGACGTAGAAGGTCGCCTTCGGCTTCAGGCAGCGGATCCCGGGGATGGAATTGAGTCCGTCGACGACCAGGTCGCGCCGCATCTGGAAGATCTCCACCATCTTGCGGATCTCCACCGGACCCTCCGGTGATTCCAGCCCCAGGCGGACCCCCTCCTGGTTGTACGGGGCGGTGCAGGAGAAGTAGTTGATGTTGAGGTTCTTGAAGATCTCCGCCTCCTCCCGCGTCGGGAAGAGCGCCCAGCCGATCCGCCCGCCCGTCCAGGCGAAGCTCTTCGAGGCGCCGCTGACAAGGATCGTGCATTCCTCCATCCTGTTGCAGGAGGCAATGCTGTGGTGGGCGTGGCCGTCGAAGAGGATCTGCTCGTACACCTCGTCGGAAAAGACCCGGACGTCCTCTCCGCAGCGCTGCCGGATCACCGAGGCGATCTCCCCGAGCTGCTCGGGGGAGGCGACCCCGCCCGTCGGGTTGGAAGGAAAGTTCAGGTAGATCAGCTTCGTCTTCTCCGAAAGGAGTGGCGCCAGTTCGTCGCCGGAGAGGGAAAACTCGTTCCCCTCCTTCAGGTGGACGGGGACCGCGTCGGCGCCGACGTAGGGGATGAAGGATTCGTAGATCGGGAACCCCGGACTGGGGTAGACCACCTCGTCCCCCGCTTCGCAGTAGGTCTGCTGGCAGAGGCCGATGGGCGGTTTCGCCCCGGGAAAAACGACGACCCGCTCCGCCTCCGCCCGGATCCCCCGGGTCTCGGAGAGCTGCTTCGCGATGGCCGCCCGGAGGGGGAGAATCCCCTGGGGATCGCAGTAGTGGGTGTTGTCCAGGTCGATCTGGCGCTTGATCTCCTCCTTGATGAACGCCGGGATCGGAAAATCCGGCTCCCCGATATTGCACTTGACCACCTCCCGCCCCTGCCCCTCGAGCAGGCGGATGTGCGGCCCCATCTTGAATGCATTTTCGCTGTCGATCTTCCCCGCCCTCTCCGCGTACAACCCCATCTCAACCCCCTCCACAATCCTTGCCCGTGCCCCCCGGATCAGCCCCTTCCCCGCTCCTGTCTTCTCCCGCGCTTCCTGAACCGATATTTTGCCGCCCGGCAGCAAAACCCCTTTGTTCTTCCTGCCCGCGAAAAGCCCTTCCCGCAGGCCATGACAGCGGAATCCTGCTGGAACCATCCCCTCGCGGCGGCTTCTATACCATGGACCCCGAAAGGTTTCACGGAAGATTTTGGTGGCGGGGAAGGCGGGGAAAAGGTTGCAATCCGCAAGCCCCGTCGCTAAGATGGGACCGTCTCCGACCCCAGATCCCCGGTTTGGTCCCGGGACGGCCGTCGAGAGTCCGCCCGCAGTTCCCCGAATGGGCGGCGCATTGCAGAAACACTGAATCCGCAGCGGGAAGGCGAGGGGAATTTCGCCAAGACGGTCCGGCCCCCTTCATCCATGCATCGGGAGGAAAACGGCATGGGAAATCTTCAGAAGCTCTTCAACCCGGAAACGATCGCCGTGATCGGCGCCACGGAGAGGGAGGGGACGTTCGGACGGGCCGTCCTGGAAAACGCCCTGCATTCCGGCAATCGGACGATCTTCCCCGTGAACCCGAAGCGGAAGACGGTCCTCGGACACCCCTGCTGGGCGGACATCGAGTCCGTGGGCCGTCCCGTGGACCTGGCCGTCGTCGTCACCCCCGCCGCCACGGTTCCGGGAATCGTCGACGCCTGCGGCCGGGCCGGCGTAGAGGGACTCATCATCATCTCCTCCGGCTTCCGGGAAGCGGGAGAAGAGGGAAAGAGGCTGGAGCGAGAGGTCCGCCGGATCAACGAGGCACACAACATGCGGATCGTCGGACCCAACTGTCTGGGGATCATGCGGCCCAACGTGGGGCTCAACGCCACCTTTCTCCGGGAAACCCCCTCCGCCGGAAACATCGCCTTTATCGCCCAGACGGGCGGTTTCGGCCGGACCCTCTTCGACTGGGGCCTGAGCGCGCGGATCGGCTTCAGCATGGTCGCCTCCGTCGGATCGGCGATCGACGTGGACTTCGGCGACGTGATCGACTTTCTCATCGAGGACCCACACACGAAGAGCATCATCCTCTACATGGAGGAGGTCGTGGGCGACGCGAAGCGGTTCGTCAGCGCGGTGCGCGGCTTCGCCCGCAGCAAACCGGTGGTCCTCCTCAAACCGCCCTCCCTGGAGGAGGGGGACCGTGACGGCCTGACCCACACGGGGATGATGGCCGGACCCGAAGAGGTCTACAACGCCCTCTTCCGCCGCCTCGGCGTCGTCCGGGTACGGGAGGCGCAGGACCTGTTCAACGCGGCGAGCGTCCTCTACGCCCGGAACCGGCCGAAGGGGCCCCGCCTGGCGATCCTGACCAACGCAGGCGGCATCGGGATCATGGCCACCCACCGCCTCCTCCGTTCCGGGGGAAGCCTCGCCGGCCTGTCGAAGGAGGCCCTTGCGTCCCTGGACGCCCTGCTGCCCCCCTACTGGAAGCGGGAGAACCCGATCGACCTGCTCCGCAACGCGGATGTCCGCCGCTACGTGGAAGCGGCAAAGACCTGCCTGAACGACCCCGGCGTCGACGGCCTCCTGGTGATCTACACCCCGCAGGACTTCGCCCGCTCGGAGGAGCTGGCGGCGGCCCTCGTCCCGGTCGCGGCCGGTACGGATAAACCCCTGCTCACGACCTGGATGGGCGGAAACGAGGTCCGGCAGGGACGGGAGCTCCTGACGGAGCACGGCATCCCCGCCTACGAAACGGCGGAGGATGCGGTCCTGACCTATCTCTACATGACCCAGTACGAACGGAACCTTCAGCTGCTCAACGAAACCCCGGCGGAGCTCCCCGTCGACGAGGCCCCCCCGAAGCACCACCTCAAGGCCCTCATCCGGAGGGCAAGGCGGGAGGCCTGCTTGATCCTCACGGAGGAGGACTCCTGGAAGTTTCTCCGGAACTACGGCATTCCGGTCGTCCCGTCGCGGATGGCCTTCACCCTCGAGGATGCCCTGGCCCACGCCGGGGAGATCGGCTACCCGGTCGTGCTGAAGGTGGCCTCCCCCGACATCATCTTCCGCCAGGACGTCGGGGGGGTCATCACGGCGATCGACTCGGAGGAGACGCTCCGGGCAGCGTACCGGAGAATCCTCGAAGGGGTCAGCCGCTTCGCCCCGGAGGCCACGCTGCGGGGCGTCACGGTCCAGAAGATGGTCGAGCGGATCGACTACGAACTCATCCTGGGGGCGAAGAAGGACCGCGACTTCGGCGCCGTCATCCTCCTTGGGATGGGCGGAATCGGCGTGGAGATCTTCCGGGACTTCTCCGTCGGCCTGCCGCCCCTGAACCAGACCCTGGCGCGGCGGCTCATGGAGGAGACGGGCGTCTACCGGATGCTCCAGGGATACCGCGGGAAGCCCCCCGCCGACCTCCGCCAGCTCGAGCAGATCCTGGTCGGCTTCTCCAACATGATCGTCGATTTTCCGGAGATCCTCGAGATGGACATCAACCCGCTCGCGATCCGCGACGGGAAGGCCGCGGCCCTGGACGCCCGGATCATCGTTGATCCGCACGGCTTCGAAGCGAGGGCTTCCGCCTATCCCCACCTCGTGATCACCCCCTACCCGACCCGCTACGTGACGCCTTGGCGCCTGACCGACGGGACCGAAGCGATCCTCCGGCCGATCCGGCCCGAGGACGAACCGCTGGAGCACGAGATGCTGACGACCGTCTCCGAGAAGACGCTCCGTTCCCGCTTTTACCAGAACCTCAAACAAATCAGCCACGCCATGCACGTTCGCTCCTGCAACATCGACTACGACCGGGAGATGGCGATCGTGGCCGAGGTGCGCCGGGACCAGAAAAAACGCCTGATCGGGATCGGGAGCCTCGTGATCGAGGCGGGCGGGGCCTTAGGGGAGTTCTCCGTGATCGTCCACGACGATTTTCAAGGCCGCGGCCTCGCCTCCAAGCTCCTGGACCTCCTCGTCGGGATCGCCTCGGAGAGGGGCCTGAGGGAATTCTACGGGTTTCTGGAACCGACGAACGGCCGGATGACGGCCCTCTGCGAGAAACTGGGGATGACCCGGAGGCGCGTCTCGGACGACCTCGTGCGGGTCCACCTCCTCCTCGGCGAGTGACGGGAAAAAGGGCCGTCCGCTTTTCGCGGGCGGCCCTTTTTCGTCTGGCGGAGAGAGGGGGATTCGAACCCCCGTGAGGGCTTTTGGCCCCCAAATCGATTTCGAGTCGATCCCGTTACGACCTCTTCGGTATCTCTCCGTTCCTCTCCTCGATTCCACTTTTTCCTGCGGCCCCGCCTCCCCCCGGGTGGGGGTGGAAGGCCAAAACTTTTTTCCGGAACCTGGTTATGTAGTGGAGATTATCCTTTTTTCCCGAAAAAATCCACTCAAAATTTCCTTGCACGCCTCGGCGAGAACCCCCCCAGCGACGGCCACGGCGTGGTTCAGCCGCGTGTCGTCCAAGACCCGGTAGAGGGAAACCGCGGCGCCGCCTTTTGGATCCACCGCCCCGAAGACCAGCCGTTCAATCCGCGCGTGGAGGATCGCCCCCGCACACATCAGACAGGGTTCGAGGGTCACGTAGAGCGTCGCTCCCGGGAGGCGGTAATTCCCCGCCGCAGCAGCCGCCCGGCGGATCGCCAGCATCTCCGCATGGGCGGAGGGGTCGTTGAGCGCGATCGGGCCGTTGTGCGCCCGGGCCAGGAGCTCTCCCCCCCGGACGATCACCGCGCCGACCGGCACCTCGCCGGCAGCAAGGGCCTCTCCGGCCTCCTCCAGGGCGATCCGCATCCATTTCTCATCGCCGTCCATCCGCTCTCCGTCCCCAATCTTCTCATTCATTCCGGGTTCCCGTTTGCCCGCGCCCCGGATTCGCCTTTGACTTTTCGGACGGTTTCCGCCATCATGCACCGCAAAGACGGAGGGTTGTCCACCCCATGACGCTGAAGAAGTTTCTCATCCCCTTTGTGCTTACGTCATTGGCGGGTCACGCGCTCCTGCTCGCCCTGACAACCCGGATCGACATGTCGGGGGGACCGCGGGAAGAGAGGGTGATCACCGTCGACCTGAAGGAAGCTCGGGAGAAAGCGTTGCAGGAGGCTCCCGAAAGGAAGAAACCTTCTCCTTCCCCTGCGCAATCCACCGCCCGGCTCCGCGAGGACGCCGCGGAGTTGCAGAAACCCAGCGGCCCTTACGATGCCTATCTCCTGACCGTCCGCGAAAAAATCGAAGAGATTTGGAACTACCCTCCGGAGGCCATCTCCCGGAAGAGGGAGGGGGACGCCGTGATCCGATTCACGATCGACGCCAGAGGGGCGCTGGCGGGCTGCCGGCTCCTGTCCACCTCCGGGAGCCCCCTCCTCGACCGGGGGACACTGGACGTCATCCGGACCGCCGCGCCGTTTGCCCCGCTTCCGGAAGCGCTCAACCTCTCCCGCCTCCACGTCACCGCAACCTTCAGCTACCGCCTCGGCGAATAGCGGGATCCGCCGGCCCTGATCTCCCGATTTCGGAGAGGATGCCAACGATGCTCCGGTTCACGTCCAGCAGCCGGTCCCGCAATTCGGTCTGCTCGACCCAGCCCTTCGCCTCCAACTGTTCGCGCCGTTCCCGGAGCTGGGCAAAGCGGTTTTCCATGTCAGCGATGAGGAACCCCCAGTCGATCTGCGGCGCAGCCTTGTCGGGATGCGCCACGCGCGCCAGCTCCCGCCCCGCCTTCAGGGTGATCTCCTCGAGATAGTCCGGGATGGTCACCGGCAGCCCGAAGCGACTCTCGATCAGACCGGCGAGTTCCTGCTGCGCATCGTATTCGCCGTGCATCAGAAAGACCCGCAACCCCTCCCGACGAAAGTGGCCGAGCCACTCCAGAAGCTGGCTCCGGCCCGCGTGGGCGGAGAAGCCGTTGATCGTAAAGATCTTCGCCCGCACGGCCACCTCCTCGCTGAAGATCCGGACTTTTTGCGCGCCGTCCACGATCTTGCGGCCCGTCGTCCCCGTCGCCTGAAAGCCGACGAAGACCACGCTCGCCCCCTCCCGCCAAAGGTTGTGCCGCAGATGGTGTTTGATCCGGCCTGCGTTGGCCATGCCGCTTGCCGAGATCACCACCGCGGGGCCCCGGATGCCGTTGATCTCCATCGACTCCTGCGTCGTCGCCGTGTAGCGGAGCTGAGGGAGCGTCAGGGGATCCTCCCCCTGGGCGAGGATGAGCCTCGTCTCCCGGTCGAAATACTCCGGATGCTCCCGGAAGATCTCCGTCGCCTGGATGGCAAGCGGGCTGTCGACGAAGACCGGCATGTCCGCCGGCAGGCGGCCCTCCTTCGCCAGCAGATGAAGGGAGTAGATCATCTCCTGGGTCCGTTCCACGGCGAAGGCCGGGATGATCACCTTCTCGCCCTTCCCGTAGCTGTAGGCGATCGCCTCGGCCAGTTCGTCGAGGCTGTCCTTTTCATCCTTGTGGTCCCGGTTCCCGTAGGTCGATTCCATGAAGAGAAAGTCGGCCTCGCCGATCAGGGTCGGGTCCTTCATCAGGAGCTGGGCGGGACGCCCGATGTCGCCGGAGAAGACGATGCGGCTCACCGCCCCCTCTTCCTGAACGGAGATTTCCAGCATCGCCGCGCCGAGGATATGGCCCGCATCGCGGAAGGTGACCTGAAGCCCGGGAGCGGGCGCAAAGGGTTCCCCGTACTTCACGGCCTCAAAAAGAGGGAGGGAGGCCAGCGCGTCCTGCTGGGTGTAGAGAGGGGAGAGGTCCTTCTCTCCGTGGCGGAGACGCTTCCGGCTCCGCCACTGCGCCTCCGCTTCCTGGATGTGGGCGCTGTCGAGGAGCATGATTTTCAGGAGCTCGGCGGTCGGCGGGGTCAGATAGACCTTTCCCCGGAATCCCATCCGGACCAGCCGCGGCAGGAGCCCCGAATGGTCCATGTGGGCGTGGGTCATCAGGATGAATTCAATTCCGTGGGGATCGTAGATCTCGACGTCCCAGTTGCGTTTTTCGATCTCCGCGTTCCCCTGGTGCAACCCGCAGTCGATCGCGAACCGGTGGCCGGCCGCCTCGACGATGGAACAGGAGCCGGTGACCGTCCTCGCCGCACCCATAAACCGGATTTTCATCTTCGCCTCACAATCCATGTTGTTTGCGGAGGAGCCTCGGTCCAAGGGAGCATTGGAGATTTTTCGGGGCACCCTGCCGCCGCAGCGGAGCGACCGCCGAAAAACTTGTCTGAGCGCCATGAGGCGCGAGTTCGTTTTTCGGCAGCGCAGCAAGGACGTGCAGGGTCGAAAAATGTCCAGCGACCCGGCGGAGGCTCCTCCGTAAAAGCGTTATTTTCACGGCGGCCATCGGAATCGATTTTCGGGTTCCCCGGAGAAAGGGCCGTCCGCCATCCTGCGTGTCCATAACCCAGCGACCGCAAAATTGCAACGGCCATTCACCGGAACGCCCCCCGCGGCCCCACTTCGGCCTTGACAGCTTCTCTCCGGCCGGGATAAGAAAGACCCGGGAAATCGGGACGGCTCCCGGAAACAGGAACACCCCGATTTTTCATGGAAAGATCCGCGAGATAACCGCCTGGTTCGCGCGGATTCGAAACAAAATGAATCTCCCTGCCGCAAGCAGCGGGCGTCGTGGCAGCATTCTCTTGTCCGTCGTTGCAAGCGACGGGGAATTTGACCCAGAGAGATTCAAGGGCGGACAGGCCAACCGGAAAATTTCTCCAAGGAGACCGCCATGCAGACCGACCCCTCCCCTCCCTATCCCGAGATCGACATCCCGGACTGGAAAGAGATCCCCGTC
>JBFYYH010000017.1:0-2682 GCA_041310125.1 Syntrophaceae bacterium
CATCCGCGATCCCTTTCACGACCCCCCGGGCCAGGGGCGGGATTCCTCTGAGGTGGTCCGCGGAGCTGTCTTCTGTTTCCCGCCAGATGCGGACAGGGCGCCCTACAACAGCCGCGTATTCCCGGTAGGCGTCCATCAGGGGTATGAACCCGCCGGCCAGGAGTGTGCCGTAGAGATCGTGGAGTTCCTTCAGCAGAGCGGGAAGAAGCGCGGACAGTGTGAAGGCGGGATGAAGGCCTCCCAGGCAGCCCACGGCTGGAACGAAGGGGGTGGGTTCGACGTCCGGGGCGCTTTCGATGTTGATCCCCACGCCAAGAACGACATCCTGGACGATGCCCTTCTGGGTTTGGGTGAATGCGAGAAACCCGCCCACCTTGCGGTTTCCCACGACGATGTCGTTGACCCACTTGATTTCCGCCGGGACGGCGCCGCCGGAGAGGCTCCGGATCGCCCGGATGCAGGCGACCGCCGGCAGAAGGGTGAAGCCGTGGCCGATCTCCGCCGCCGGGCGGTCCGGCGTGAAGTGGACCACGAGGTGAAGGTTCCCCCTCCGGGCCGCCCAGGGGCGGTTCCGCTGGCCGTGAAAGTCCCGGCCGGTCAGGGCAATGCACGCGGCCCGGTCCGGAAGGCGCAGCCCCTTCCGCAGATGGTCGATCAGCCCATCGTACTGGGAAAAGGCGGTTTCGTCTACAATGAGGAGGGTGGACCAGGAACCCCACCGCGCGTCCGGCAGATCGTGCCATACCCCTTCCGGCCCGCCGCCGGCTGCGGACCAGAAGGAGGACTCCTCCGCTCCCGGGGAGATCCTCGTCCGAGGACCGCCCCGGGGGAAAAAGTCATCGAGACCCAAAGTGGGGGTGATTCCGATCTTCATCGATCCCCCTTATCACGATCCGGCGATCCGGGCTACTTCCGTTCGAAAAGATTGGAGTACTTCCCGTATCCTTGCTTTTCGAGGTCCTCCCGGGAAATGAACCGCAGCGCCGCCGAATTCATGCAGTAACGGAGGCCGGTCGGCGGCGGGCCGTCCGCAAAAACGTGGCCGAGGTGCGAGTCGGCCTGCCGGCTCCGGACCTCGGTGCGGCTCATGAAGACGCTTCGATCCCCCTTTTCCACGAGGTTCTCCGGTTCGAGAGGCCGGGTGAAACTCGGCCACCCCGTCCCTGAATCGTACTTGTCCAGCGAACTGAAAAGGGGTTCGCCGGAGACGATATCGACGTAGATGCCTTCGCGCTTGTTGTCCCAGTACTCGTTCTGGAAGGCCCTCTCCGTCCCGTCTTTCTGCGTGACCTCGTACTGGAGGGGGGTGAGGGTCTTTTTCAGGGTCTGCCCGTCCGGCTTCCGGTAGGCTTTCCCCTCAGCCGGTGTGATTTCGGCCCGGTCCTTTCCCCAGATCTTCTCCAGGAACTGGTCCCGCCCCGATCCGTGGCGGTAGTATCTGTACCGCAGGGGATTCTTCTTGTAGTAATCCTGATGGTACTCCTCCGCCTCGTAGAAGCGGCCGAATTTCAGGATCTCCGTGACGACCGGCTTGGAGAAACGCCCAGACTTTCCAAGGGCTTCTTTGGATTTTTCCGCGACCCGCTTCTGCTCGTCGTCGTGATAGAAGATGGCGCTCCGATAATAGGAGCCCCGGTCGGCGAACTGTCCCCCCGAATCGGTGGGGTCGATGTGTCTCCAGAAAACATCCAGCAGTTTATCATAGGTGACGACGCCCGGATCGTAGAGAACCTGGACGGCCTCGATATGCCCCTTCTTCGCATAGGTTTCGTAGGTCGGTTTGTCTCCTGTCCCGCCCGTGTAGCCGGAGACGACCTTCAGGACCCCCGGGACCTTTTCCAGGTCGGACTCCACGCACCAGAAACAGCCGCCGGCCAGCGTGGCCACTCCGGGATTTGCTTTCGCTGCAGCAATGTTCATTTTTCCCTCCGCTTCCTGACCGATTCCCTGACTGCATCCCACCAGCACCAGCAGGGAAACGAAAACCATCATCATTTTTTTCATCGTTTTTTCCTCATCCCATCGTTTCATTTTCATGGGGCTAATGTGGCGACGATTTTCCGATTGTCAAATCGGGGGCTAAAATCGCCATTCATCCACGAGCCGGCTTGGGTCTCGGCGCGAAAGCGACATTGACACCCCTCGCGCAGGGAGAGGCTTGAGGACGTTGCCGGTTCTGGAAGTGAGGGGAGAAGGGGCCCCCGAAATGGATCCGCCGCACGCTCGAAGGGGGAGATCTTCAAGTTGCGCCGGGATCCTCTTCGAAGAAGTTTGCATAACCCGCTTCGAAATGATAAGGATTCCCGCTCCATCGAGGAATCGAATCCCGGAAGGGCGGAAGAACCGGCAGACCGCGTGGATCCCCGACCCTTCCCGTTCCCGGGCGGAGCGGAAAATGGGCCGGGGAGAAGGGTCAACCCGCTCTTCTGTGTTCAAAGACAAGGAGTCTTACCGTGGGACTGTTTTTCCTGACTTTTTTTCTGATCTACGGCGGTTTTCACCTCTTCTTCTTCCTGAGGATCCGGGCGGCTTTCGCCCCGGGAACCGCGGTTCTGTTCCTCCTGATCGCGCTGCTCCTCCTCGGCATGATGGCGCCGATCATCGTCCGCATTGCGGAACGAGACGGCTTCGAGCTCCTGCCGAGGATCTTCGCCTGGATCGGCTACCTCTGGATGGCGCTCC
>JBFYYH010000018.1:0-3443 GCA_041310125.1 Syntrophaceae bacterium
AAGGGGGAGAAAAGCCTGACCGTCCGGCTCGAGAGAAACCCGGATATCCTCTCCGAGGTGGCAAGCCGCAAGGGAGACCGGATCCTTGTCGGTTTATCCATGGAGTCGGAGCGCGTGGTCGAAAATGCACGGGCCAAGCTCTCCAAGAAGGGGATGGATTTCATCGTCGCCAACGACGTGACCGAACCGGGAGCCGGCTTCCGGACCGATACGAACATCATCCGGATCCTCGACCGGGAGGGGAACATGGAAACCTTCCCCCTGATGGACAAGATGGACGTGGCCGCCGTCATTCTGGACCGCGTAAAGAGGATCCGGGAGGGTGGAAGAATCCGGGATGGAATCTGAAGGGGGGGCACGGCAACAGCTTCTGGAACTGGTCCGCTCGATGACGGAGCGGATCCGTCTGGACGGGGAACTCGGGAAACCCCTCAGCTGGCTTTCGCAGGGGAAGTCTGGCGGGACAGCGGCGCTGGCGGAGGATCAGCCCGGGGCGGGAAAAGGGTTCACGCGAGAACCTCTCAGCCTGGAGGAGGTCCGCAGGGAACTCGGCGACTGTCAGCGTTGTCCCCTCGGGGCACAACGCCGCAGGCTGGTCTTCGGCGAGGGAAACCCCCGGGCGGAGATTGCTTTCGTCGGCGAGGCGCCGGGCGCAGACGAAGACGCGCAGGGAAAGCCTTTCGTGGGCCGCGCCGGCCAGCTCCTGACGAAGATCATCTCCGCCATGGGCCTTGCGCGGGAGCAGGTCTACATCTGCAATATCCTGAAGTGCCGGCCGCCCGGGAACCGCAATCCGCTGCCGGAGGAGATCGCAACCTGCGAGCCGTTTCTGGTCCGTCAGCTCCAGGCGATCGGCCCGAAGGTGATCTGCGGACTCGGCTCTGTTGCGGTGCGAACCCTGCTCAAAACGGAGGCGCCGATCAGCGTCCTGCGCGGACAGTTCCATCTGTACCAGGGGATCCCCCTGATGCCGACGTATCATCCGGCCTATCTGCTGCGGAACCCCGCGGCGAAAAAACAGGTCTGGGAGGATGTCCAGAAGATCATGAGACGCCTGAAAGAGGGAACAGGGAACGGCGAAGACGGGACGGAAGTCCGGGAGGAGGAGCGGCGGCCATGAGGAGATCCCTGGAGGGAAGAACGATCCGGACAGTCTTGGCAGCGGTCGCATTGCTGGCCTGCCTCGCGTGGTCCGCGAAGACGGCGCCGGCGGCGGAGAAGGGGCCGGTTTTCGATGTGATCTCGGTCAGCGCGGCGATCACGCCGCCGGTCGCGGAATATATCGTCCAGAGCATCCATGAGGCGACGAAGGGCGGCGCGGCGGGGCTGATCATCCGGCTGGATACGCCGGGCGGGCTGGACCTGGCGATGCGGGATATCGCCAAAGGGATCCTCAACGCCCCTCTCCCCGTCATCGTCTACGTGGCCCCCTCCGGGGCGAGGGCGGCCTCGGCCGGCCTGATCATCACCATCTCCGCCCACATCGCGGCGATGTCCCCGGGCACAAACATCGGGGCGGCCCACCCCGTCGGAATCGGGATCGGCGGCGCGATGGACAAGACCATGAGCCAGAAGGTGGAAAACGACGCCGTCGCCTATGTCCGGGGGATCGCCAAACAGCGGTTGCGCAATGAAGACTGGGTGGAGAAGGCGGTCCGGAAGAGCGAATCGATTGCCGCGGAACAGGCCCTCCGCCTCAACGTGATCGATCTCGTGGCGGCGGATCTCAACCAGCTCCTCTCGCAGATCGACGGCAGGGAAGTCTTGGTCGCGACAGGGAAGAAGGTCGTCCGCACGAAGGGCGCCGTTCTCAACGAGAAGAAGATGGGGACCCGGCAGAAGGTCCTCTCCGCCCTGAGCGACCCGAACATCGCCTATCTCCTGCTGCTGATCGGCCTTGCCGGGCTCTACTTCGAATTTTCCAATCCGGGCGCCATCCTGCCCGGCGTGATCGGCGGCATTTCCCTGATCATGGCCTTCTTCGCGATGCAGACGCTGCCCGTGAACTACGCGGGGATCGCCCTGATCGTCTTTGCGATCATCCTCTTCATTGCGGAGATCAAGGTGATCAGCCACGGGATTCTCACGATCGGGGGGATCGTCTCGCTCGTCGTCGGCTCCCTGATGCTCTTCCAGACGCCCGAGCCTTCGCTTCGGGTCTCCTGGAGCGTCCTCATCCCGGCGGTCACGATCACCTCGCTTTTCTTTGTCGTCGTCATCGGGATCGCGGTCAAGGCACAGCTGCGCAAACCCCAGGGCGGCAAGGAGGGGATGAGCGGCGAGGCGGGGAAGGCGGTGACCGACGTGCTCGCGGAGGGGACGGTGATGATCCGCGGGGAGTACTGGAGTGCATACAGCGAGCGGCCCATCGAAAAGGGGTCCAGGGTCCGGGTGATCCGGGTTGAGAATCTGAGGGTCAAGGTGGAACCCATCGAAAAATAAAGAGGGAGGTCATTTATGTATACCGTCATCGTCGTCGTCGTTCTGGTCGTCATGTTTCTTGCGTCGGCCATCCGGATTCTCAATGAGTACGAAAGGGCCGTCATCTTCCGTCTGGGGAGGGTCATCGACACCAAGGGGCCCGGTCTGATCATCCTGATCCCCATCGTCGATAAGATGGTGAAGATCGACATGCGGACGATCACCATGGACGTCCCGGCCCAGGATGTGATCACCCGGGACAACGTCTCGATCAAGGTGAACGCCGTCGTCTATTTCCGCGTCGTGGACGCGAACCCCGCCGTGATCGGCGTCGAGAATTACCTCTACGCGACCTCGCAGCTCGCCCAGACGACCCTGCGGAGCGTCTGCGGCCAGATGGAGCTCGACGAGATCCTCTCCGAACGCGAGAAGATCAACCTCCAGCTCCAGGAGATCCTCGACCGGAGCACCGATCCCTGGGGAATCAAGGTCTCGCTCGTCGAGGTGAAGCACATCGATCTGCCCGAGGAGATGAAGCGGGCGATGGCCAAGCAGGCCGAGGCCGAGCGGGAGCGGCGGGCGAAGGTGATCAACGCGGAGGGCGAATTCCAGGCCGCCCAGAAACTGATCGAGGCGGCGGCCCTGATGGAGACCCAGCCGATGTCCTTGCAGCTCCGCTACCTCCAGACCCTCAACCAGATCGCCTCGGAGAACAACTCGACGACGGTCTTCCCGATCCCGATTGATCTGTTCAAGCCGTTCCTGAAACTGGCGGAAAAGCTGTAGAGAGGGGGGGATCCGCTGCCATGGAGCAGATGGACAAGCGAGAAAAGAGGGAGAAGAGAAGCGTCCTGACCGGAGGGCTGATCCTGATTACGCTGGGAGGCCTCATCATTTTCCACAAGATGGATGTCTGGGAATTCTCGCGGAGCTGGCCGCTGCTGCTGATCGTCATCGCCGTCGGAACCTTGATCCAGCGGGTTCGGGATATCGGCGGCTGGATCATCGGCTGCGTGGGTCTG
>JBFYYH010000019.1:0-8393 GCA_041310125.1 Syntrophaceae bacterium
GTCGAAAAATGGAAACTGAGAATTGACGGCGGTTTGACAATCCCCCAGCTTTGTGTTACTGGACTGCCGGGCGATACAGAAGGGGACAGGTTCAGCAAAATGCCGGGAACGGAAAGCGACATCCAAACGAAAATCGCGGCTTGGTTCGGGTTGTCGCGCCCGCCCTTTCATACCGTCGGGATCCTCCCGTTTTTTTTGGGAACCTTCCTCGCGTGGCGCCTGCAGGGCGTTTTCAGCATTCCCGTCTTCGTGTTCGGCCTCACGGGCGTTCTGCTTGTGATGCTCTCCACCTACCATGCCGGCGAGTATTTCGATCACGTGGAAGACGGCCTCTCCAAACGGCTCTTCCGCAGCCGCTTTTCCGGAGGATCGGGCGTGATCCCGGACGGGGTCCTGCCCCGCTCCGTCCCGCTCTGGACCAGCCTCATCGCCATCGCACTGGCCGGGGTCATCGGCCTCATCCTGCAGTTCGGCCTGAAGACGGGCCCTTTGACCCTGCTGCTCGGCTGCATCGGCGTCCTCCCCGGTTTTTTCTACTCCGCGCGGCCCATCCGCCTGGTCGAGAAAGGGTACGGCGAACTCTTCATCGGTTTCTGCTACGGCTGGCTTCCCGTGGCCTCCGCCTATTATATCCAGAGCGGTGATATCGCGCCGATGATCCACTGGATGGCCCTGCCCATCGGCCTTTCGATCTTCAACGTCATCCTGATCAACGAGTTTCACGACCATCCCGCCGATCTGGCCGTCGGCAAGGCCAACCTGATGGTTCGGCTGGGCAAGAAAAAGGGGGTGATCCTCTATGTCCTGGTCGCCATCCTCTCCTGGCTCTCGATGCACGCATCGCTCAGTGCGGGAATCCCCCGGAAAGCCCTTTACCTCTATCTGCCCGTCCTCTTCCTTTCGGCGGGCATCTCGCTAACGCTGGCCGGGGGGAAACACGCAAATCCGCTCGTTCTCGAGATCCTCTGCGGGCTGACGATCGCGGTGAATCTCGCAACCACGGCCGTCTACATTCTCGCTTTTCTCTGAACCGGCCCCTGAAGGAGAGCCCCGCGCCCCTGTTCACGCTCCGGCGGAAAACGCCGGCCGGTCATCGCTGCCGCTTCTTCACGAGAAAATAGAGCTCGCCCCGCTCCGCCAGGCTTCCCGCAATCCCTTCCGCCTCTTCGCCTGTTCCGCAGAACAGATCGAGCCGCCCGGGTCCCCTGATCGCACTGCCGGCATCCTGGCTGAGGACGAAGCGGGAGAAGGGAATCCAGGAGACGACATTCCCCTCCGGGTCGAAGACCGGTTTCCTGGCCCGGATGAACGCGAGCGCCCCTCTCGGAAAGACGGAGGCGTCGGTGGCGATCGAACGGCCGGGGGTCAGGATTTCGCCGATGGAGCCCACGGGCCCCTGTTCGACAACGCGGAAGAAGACATAACTTTCATTGTGGTTCAGAATTTCCGACAGCTCTTTCGGGTTTTCGCGGAGGTATTTCTTGATGGCCCGGTGCGAAGCACCCTGCGGCCGGATTCTCCCCGTATCGAGAAGGTGCTTCCCCACGCTCCGGTAGGGATGTCCGTTCCGAAGCGCAAACCCGATCTGGAGGAGTTCCCCGTTCGGAAGCCGGATCTTTCCGGATCCCTGGATATGGAGGAAGAAGAGCTCGATCCGGTCCTCCACCCAGGCCATCTCGAGGTTCCGGCCGGCGAGCGCGCCCTGGTCGTCGATTTCGCCGCGCCGGTAATAGGGGATCAATTCACCGTTCTTCACCCGTCCGACGAGTTGTTCGTTTGGATACTTCTCCCCGAATTTTCCGAGCTGGACCCGGACGGCATCCTCCGGCGCCCGGTAAATCGGATAGCGGAACCGCTCCGTTCTCTTCAGCGAGCCCGCCAGGATCGGTTCAAAATAGCCGGTGAAGAGCACCGTATTCTGCCCATCCAGGCCCGTCGATCGATAGACATCGAAGGTCTCCCGGATCCTGCGCTGCCGGATGCTGTCCGATTCGCCGCTCCGCAGGATCTCGCGGATCGCGAGAAGGGATTCCCTGAGATCCTCCACCGGGAACCCGGCCTCCTCGCCCCGGGATGAGGCGCTTCCGGCGGCCCTGTCGTAGAAGCGGAGGCTCTTCTCGATGGCGGTCTCGAAGGAAACCAGGTCCAAGTCATCCTCAAACGGAGGGAACTGTCCGGGCGGCAGCGGGACGAGCGCGGCGTTCGGCTTCGCGGCCGCCGGGGGAACGGAGGCGGCGGGGATCTGCGGGGAAACGAGCGGGGCGGAGGTTCTGGGCGCCGCCGGGACAGCGGGAGGGGGAGCGGGTTTCACCGCCGGAGGCTTCGCCTGCTTCGGCTCGGGCTTCTCGACCCGGGCGGCGCAGCCCGACAGAAAGCAGAACGCCAGAACAAAAGCGGCGGCAGTCATCCACCCGGTGCCGGCGAACATCCGGCCTCGGAAGCGGGATTGGGGTGTTTTTCCGGGACCCCTGCCCCTGGAGCGCAGCGTTCGCATATCCTCACAGCTCCAGGATCATGGCGACTTCATCGCAGAAGTCCGGGTACTTGGAGCAGCGGAAGCAGTCGGACCAGATCTTTTCCGGGAGCGTGGAGCGATCGACCTCACTGAAATTCAGCTTCGCGAAGAATTCCCGCTTGTAGGTCAGGGTGAAGATCCGGTAAAGCTGCAGCGTGATCGCCTCGGAGATGCAGGACTCAATGAGTCTCTTTCCGATCCCCTCCCGCCGGCGGCCTTCGTCGACGTAAAGGGAGCGGATCTCGGCCAGGTTTTCCCAGACGATGCTCATCGCGCAGATCCCGAGGATCTTGTCCCCCTGCTCGTCCTGATAGATGAAGAAGTCCCGGAGGCTCCCATAGATATCCATCAGCGAGCGGGGAAGCATCTCTCCCTTTCCTGAGGAGACGTTGATCAGCCGGTGAATGGTCCTGACGTCCCCGATACGGGCTTTTCTCAGCATCGATTGCTCCTGCCCCGCCGGCGCCGCCGGCCTCATCCTGAGGGTCGAAGGGACGCTTCCGTCCCCGGACCTGTTTTATCCGGCCATCCCTCTCTGCCGCTCGCCGCAACGAGCATCTCCCGCGCATGGTCGCGGGTTTTCCCGGTCACTTCCACCCCGCCCAGCATGCGGGTGACCTCCTCCAGACGTTCCTCATCCGAGAGGAGGGAGACCGAGGTGTGCGTCCTCTCCCCGGCGATCTTCTTGACCACTCGGTAATGTCGTCCCCCCTGGCAGGCGATCTGCGGGAGATGGGTGATGCAGAGAATCTGATGATGCCGGGAAACCTCCCGAAGCTTCTGCCCGACGATCTCCGCCGTGGCCCCCCCGATGCCGCTGTCCACCTCGTCGAAGACAATCGTACCTACCGAACCGGTCCGGGCCAGCACCTTCTTCAGGGCGAGCATGATGCGTGAAAGCTCGCCGCCGGAGGCGATCCCCCGGAGGGGTTTCATCTCCTCGCCGACATTGGCCGAAAGATAAAATTCGAGGTCATCCACCCCCTTCTCGCCGAACGCAACCTCCTCCCGCCCCGCAGGCGGGTCCCGGAAGACCACCGCAAATCTCGCGTTCTCCATTCTCAGCGTCCGGATCTCCGCCTCGACGGCCTCTTTGAGGGCGGCGGCGGCCTTCCGCCTCTCCGCGGAAAGCCGGAGGGCCTCCTTCTCCAGCTTCTCCCTTTCGTCTGCAATGGCCTTCGCGAGAGCCCCCATCTCCTCCTCCAGGGAAGAGATCTGCGCAAGCTCCTCCACCGCTTCCGTCAGCCTGGCCAGGACGGCCTCGACCGTTCCCCCGTATTTGCGCTTCAGGCGTCCAATCCGCTCCAGCCTCTCCTCGACGGCCTCCAGGCGGCCCGGATCGAGGGAGAAACGCTTCGCATAATCCCGCAGGGCAAAGGCCGCCTCCTCGATCCGGTAGTAGAGTTCGTCCAGTTCCTCCTCCGTAAGCTTCAGACCTCCATCGATCTTCCGGATCTCCCGGACGGCGGTGACCGCGCCGCGGAACTCCGCCAGGACGGAACCGCTCTTCCCATAGAGGGTCTCGTAGGCGGCTTCCGAAAGGTCGATCAGTTTCTGGACGTTTGCGAGGATTCTCTTCTCTTCCGCAAGCGCAGCGTCCTCGCCCGGGCGGAGATCCGCCCCCGAGATCTCCCCGACCTGGAAGCGGAGCAGGTCTTCCCGCTCCTCCCTTCTTCTGCGGAGTTCTTCGAGGGAACGGCGCCGGTCGAGGAGCGCGCGGTACCGGTCGTAGGATTCCCGGTAGGCGGACCGGAACTCCAGCAGGCCTCCGAACCCGTCGAGGACATCCGTGTGGCTTTCGGGGTTGAGGATCATCTGGTGCTCGTGCTGGCCGCAGATGTTGATCAGCGACTCGCCGATCGCCGCGAGCGACGAGAGGGGCGCCAGGGCGCCATTGAGATAGACCCTGTTTCTTCCCGAACGGGATACCACCCGCCGGATGACCAGCTCCTCCCCTTCCCCGAATCCCATCTCGCGGATCTTCCGGCGCAGCTCTTCCTGACCGCGGATGTCAAAGAGCGCCTCCACGACCGCCGCATCCTCGAAGGAGCGGATCATGTCGGCATTCGCCCGGTCTCCCAGGAGAAGACCCACGGCGCCGATGATGATCGATTTGCCGGCGCCGGTCTCGCCGGAGATGATGTTGAGGCCCCTGTCGAAGGAGACCTGCAGCTCATCGATGATGGCAAAATTACGGATGTTCAGTTCCGCGAGCATCCTGTCTCTTCCCGGCGGCCGCCGTCTGGGAGCCGCCCCAACCCAGCTTGTTTCTCAGGATCTCGAAATAGCCCCTGTGCGGCGAGGAAACGAGCGTGGTGATGTGCTTCGATCTCCGGATCGACACGCTGTCTCCGGACTTCACGGTGAATGAAACCTGCCCGTCGAGGGTCACGGTCGCCCCCTGCTCGGGGGTCCAGAGCGTGATCCCGATCTCCGCGTTCTCCGGCAGGATGAGCGGCCGGTTCGTCAGCGTGTGCGGACAGATGGGGTTGATGATGATCGAATAGAGTTCCGGGAAGACGATCGGACCGCCCGCAGCGAGCGAATAGGCCGTCGATCCGGTCGGCGTCGAAACGATGAGGCCGTCCGCCTTGAAGGTGGTCAGGTAGAGGCCGTCCACGGTGGTCTCAAGTTCCACGATGCGGGAAAGATTTCCCCGGTTGATGACCACGTCGTTGAGGACGGTCCCCTCCCGACAGGCCTCCTCCCCGCCGCTGACCTTCACATCGAGCATCATCCGTTTCTCGACCTGGAAATCCCCCGCGAGGATCGCCTCCAGGGCGCTGAACATCTCGCCCAGATTCACCTCCGTCAGGTATCCGAATCCTCCGAGATTGATCCCGACGATCGGGACATCCCGCTGACGGACCAGCCGGGCCGTTCGCAGGATCGTTCCGTCGCCGCCGAACACGACGATCAGGTCCGCCAGGGACCAGAGTTTCTGTCTCTCCACGCCGGGGAGACCGATCTTCGCGGCGACTCCCTCCTCCAGAAAGACCTCCACCCCGCGCCCGATCATCCATTCCCGGAGCAAAGCGGTATATTCCGGCGATTTTTCCTTGGCGATATTGGCTATGATTCCGACTTTTTGGATAAGCATAGGGACACCCATGATCCGAACTGCGTTTTTCTCCTACCACAAAAGGACCCGCGTGTCCATGCGGATCGTGCAGAAACCGGCGCGGTTCCCGACGAACCCTCCGTCCTTCCCGGACGCCCGGAACCAGACCGGCCTTGACAGGCCCCCGCGAGATGGGATAGTGTCCCCGCGCAAAGGAGGCAGACAGATGGGTTTGCTGAAAGGATCCCTCACGTTTTCGCGGTATCGCGTCGTCGGCGCCCTTCCGGATCGTTTCCCCGATTTTTTCAACGAACGGATCCTGCGCTGCGCCTTCCAGAACGTGTGGCGCACCGCAGACGAAAAGGCGGCGGGCTGGACCCCGCTGGAAAATGTCCTCGATACGGATTTCTCCCACGCCTCGTACGCCCAGGGGCGGTACATGCTCTTCAGCCTCCGCGTGGACCGGAAGGCCGTCGCCCCCTCCCTGCTGCGCCTCCGGATCCTGGAGGCCGAAGGGAAGCAGCTCCGGGAGTCCGGCCAGAAAAAGCTCTACCGCGAACAGCGGGAGGCGATCCGGGAGTCGGTCCGTCTGGAACTGCTGGGAAAGAGTCTGCCCGTCCCCTCTTTTTACGAGCTCTGCTGGTCGCCGCCGGACAACACCCTGCTCTTCTGTTCACTCTCCGACAAGGTGAGCGAGGAACTCCGGGGGCTCTTCGAGGAATCTTTCTCATTGAAGCTGATCCCGCAGGTCCCCTGGGAGACGGAAGGACCGCCCCCGAAACCATCCCCCCGGTCCGCCGCGGGCGGGAAAACCGCGAACACCGCCCCTCTGACCCTTCCCCCGGGGGTCGATCCGCTGACGATCGGCCGTGAATTCCTCACCTGGCTCTGGTTCAAGAGCGAAGAGAGAAACGGGATGATCCGGCTGCCCGACGGGGAGGACGCGGAAGTTCTTTTCGTCCGCCGCCTGGTCCTCGAATCGGGCGACGGGGAATACGCCGAAAGCGTCGTCTGCCAGGGGGTGCACGCCGACCTGAAGGAGGGGAGGGAGGCCCTGCGGCAGGGGAAAAAGATCTCGGCGGCGCGGCTGAAAGCGTCCCTCGACAAGGATCAATGGGAATTCACCTTCAAGGCCGACCGCTTCCATTTCCAGTCGCTGAAGCTGCCGGCCATTGAGGAAGACGTGGAGAAGAGCGAGGACCGGGAAGGGATGATCCTCGAACGGATCTACGGGATCGAAAAGGCGGCGGGGCTGATGGATCGGCTCTTCCACTCTTTTTGGAGCCTCCGCCTCTCGGAGCGGTGGGGAACCGAACAAAAGCGGATGCAGGGGTGGATTTCGGCCGAATCTCTCGGATGACCCACCTTCCGGGTGGGCCTCACATCGCGCGGACCAATCCCTCCCTGCTGCCGGGCAACCTCTCATCCAGGCTTCTTCGGCCTTCTCACGGGTTCCGCGGGGCGAATCCCCGGATTGCGTGGAGCACCTTCTTGTAGAGGGGGATGGCGGCGCGGATTTCCCGGAGCGCGATCCTCGCCGCGGTTTCCCCTTCCTGGATCAGGCTTTTCGCCCGGGTAAAATCCGCCCAGTGCAGATCGCCGATCTTCGGCCGGATCACGACATCCGCCTGCTGCAGCTCCGCCTCTTCGAGCCGGTCGGAGGTGATGTCCCCCGCCCGGTAGAAAATCTCCTGCGCCGTTTCAAATTGTCCCGGAATTTTCTGCTCCCGGCCGACGACCACGGCGATTACGACATCCGCACCCTCCTGGCGGGCGGCCAGAACCGGGACCAGGCTCGTGATGCCGCCGTCCGCGAGCAGCCAGTCGCCGAGCCGGACGGGATCGACGGCGCCGGGAACGGCGCAGCTGGCCAGAACCGCCTTCCGCAAAGAGCCCCCGGAGATGACAATCTTCTTCCCGCTGATCAGATCGGTGGCCACGGCCCGGAAGGGGATCCGGGTGTCGCGGACCTCGATGTCGGGGATGAAGTGGCCGACCAGCGCCTCAAAGTCCCTCAGGGGAAGGATCGCGGGCTTGAAGAAAGAGGAGAGCATGTAATACTTCTGCCGTACCGTGTTCCGAAGCTTCTCCAGGAAATTCCTCTCCGCGGGGCTCATGGTCAATCCGATCGCCTTGAGGGTGGAAGAGTCGAATTCGGGGCTGTTGAGGTACGAATCGACCTTCCGATGAATCTCCACCGGTGAGAGACCGCTCGCATAGGCGCCGCCGATCAGCGCCCCTGCGCTCGATCCGACGATCAGGTCGATCTCGATTTTTTCCTGGTCGAGGACCTTCAGAACGCCGATGTGCGAAAAACCGCGGACGCCGCCCCCGCCGAGGGCCAACCCCACCCGCTTGCCCATCCATCTGGTCATGTCTCCGAACCTCCGGGAGGAATTCAGAAGTAGAGGCGCGCAATCGCCTGGATGCCCTCGGTTCCCGAAAAGCGCGCTTTGAGCTCCTCGAACAGAACGATGGCGTTTCGCAGGCTCCTCAGGTCGAGGCCGAGTGCGGAAGCCTCGGCAAGCGCGATCCTCATGTCCTTGAGAAAATGGTCGATAAAGAAACCCGCCGAGTAGTCGCCGGCGAGGATCTTCTCCCCGTAGATCGAAAGCATCCGGCTGTACCCGGTGCTCTCTGCAAGCACCCGCATCACCGTCCCGCGGTCGAGCCCTCCCCGATCGGCGAAAGCGAGGGCCTCGACGACGGCGAGGACGTTCGAGGCGACCAGGATCTGGTTGGTCAGTTTCATGCGCTGGCCGCTCCCCGCCCCGCCGCAGTGAAAGATCTTCTTTCCCATCTTTTCCAGGAGCGGCA
>JBFYYH010000020.1:0-15303 GCA_041310125.1 Syntrophaceae bacterium
CAGCCTTTCCCCCATGCCGCCGAACATCACCGTATGTTCCCCGACGATATCCCCCGCGCGGAGGGTCTGGATTCCGATCTCCTGCCCCGTCCTCTCCCCGATCATCCCCCTGCGGCTGTAAACGCCGACCTTATCGAGGTCCCGGCCGAGACTCTCCGAGATGATCTGCGCCATTCGGAGGGCCGTTCCGCTTGGGGCGTCCTTCTTCAGGCGGTGATGGGCCTCCACGATTTCCACGTCGTAATCCTCCCCGAGGATTCCGGCAACGTCGGCCAGAATCTTGAAGAGGAGATTGACGCCGACGCTCATGTTCGGCGCGATCACGCAGGGAATGGAACCCGCCATCTCCCGGGCCCGGACCGTCTCCTCCGAGGTGAATCCGGTGCTGCCGATCACGATCGCCTTCCCGCTGCGGGCCGCGATCTCCAGGTGACCCGCCGAGATATCATGGGCGGTGAAATCGATGACGACATCCCCCTCTTCGATGCATCCGGCGAGATCATCCCCGATGAGAATCCCCGTCCTCCCGAGGCCGATCCCCTCGCCCGCATCCCTTCCCAGCCAGGGGTGTCCCCTGCGCTCCACGGCGCCCGCCAGCGCGATCCCTTCCGTCTCCGCAATCAGGGAGATGATCCGCGACCCCATCCTTCCGCCGGCTCCCGTCACGATCGCCCGGATCATACCCCCCTCCCGATCAGCCCGTACTCCTGCAGGACGCCTTTGAGCGCCGTCCGGCTCTTCTCGGAGATCGGGCAGAGCGGAAGACGCATCTCCTCGTCGATCTTTCCCATCATCGCGAGCGCCGTCTTGACCGGCCCGGGGTTCGTTTCGATGAAGAGGGCATCGATCAGAGGGGCCATCCGGTAGTGGAGGGAACGGGCCCTCTCCAGGTCTCCCGCGGCAAAGGCGTCCACCATCCCGGCCATCTCCTGCGGCGCCACGTTGGAGATCACGGAGATGACCCCCCGCCCTCCCAGGGCGAGGAGCGGCAGGGTGAAGAGGTCGTCCCCCGAAAGAACGGCGAAATCCGGCCCGCAGAGACGGATCACGTCGCTCATCTGCTTCAGGGAGCCGGAGGCCTCCTTGACGCCCACGATGTTGCGGATCTCCGCCAGCCTCGCCAGGGTCTCCGGAAGGCAGTTCGTCCCCGTCCGCCCGGGGATGTTGTAGACGAGGATCGGAATCGGGACCGCCTCCGCAACGGCGCGGTAATGGAGGTAGAGCCCCTCCTGGGTCGGCCGGTTGTAGTAGGGGCAGACCATCAGCGCGCCGTCCGCGCCGGCCTCCCAGGCATGCCTCGTCAGCCGGAGAGCCTCCGCGGTGCTGTTGGAACCGGTTCCGGCGATCACCGGCACCCTTTTTCTCGCTGCCTCGATCGTGATCTCGATCACACGGTCGTGCTCCTCGTGGGAGAGGGTCGTCGACTCACCCGTCGTACCGCAGGGCACGATCCCGTCCGTTCCGGCCTCGATCTGCTCCTCGATCAGCCTGCGGAGCGACTCTTCATCCACCTTTCCGTTTTTGAACGGCGTAACGATTGCAACGATTGCGCCTTGAAACATAGATCATCCCTCCTTGCAGGATTCAGGTTTGCAGAAAATCGGGGATCTCCTCTCCGCGGATCAGATCCTCGCAGGTCTCCCTTTTCCGGATGACGTGCCAACTCCCCTCCCGGACCAGGATCTCCGGGACCCGGGGACGCGAATTGTAATTGGAGGACATGCTGAATCCATAGGCTCCGGCACTCATCACCGCGATGAGTTCCCCCGGATCGAACGCGGGCATCTTCCTTCCCCGGGCGAGAAAATCGCCCGACTCGCAGATCGGACCGACCAAGTCCGCCGTGATCTCCCCGCGCTCCGACCGGACGACCGGCTGGAGCTGGTGGAAGGATCCGTAGAGGCTGGGGCGGAGCAGGTCGTTCATCCCCGCATCGGCGATGACGAACCGCTTCCCTTCGTTCTCTTTCGTGTAGAGGACCTTCGTCACCAGAATCCCCGCGTTCCCGACAATCACCCGGCCCGGCTCGAAGATGAAGGTACAGCCGATCTCCCGGGAGGCCTCGATGATCGCCTTCGCGTACTCCGAGGGGTGGGGAGGCTCCTCCCGGTCGTAGGTGATCCCGAGGCCGCCGCCCAGGTCGAGATAGCGGATGGCGATCCCCTCCTCGCGGAGCTTCCGGATCAGCCCCTTCAGGCGGGAAAGGGCATCGATGAACGGCGAGAGTTTCGTCACCTGGGAACCGATGTGGCAGCTCACCCCCTTGATGTCGAGGTGACGGAGTCTCGCCGCGCGCCGGTAGGCCCTGAGGGAGGCCTCGAGATCGACCCCGAATTTGTTCTCCTTGAGACCCGTCGAGATGTGGGGATGGGTCTCGGGGTCGACATCCGGATTGACGCGGAGGCCGATGCCCGCACGGACGCCGATCCTCTCCGCCCGGGCGTGGATCGCTTCGAGCTCCTGGTCGGACTCCACGTTGAACATCAGGATCCCGCTCCGGAGGGCGAAATCGATCTCGTCCTCCCGCTTCCCGACGCCGGAATAGACCACCTTGGCCGGGTCCACGCCGGCCTTCAGGGCCCGGAAGAGCTCCCCTCCGGAGACCAGATCCACCCCGCCCCCCTCGCGGATGAAGATCCGGAGGATCGCCGTGTTCGAGTTCGCCTTGATTGCAAAGCAGACGATGTGGGGCACCTCCGCGAACGCCGCGTCGAAGACCCGGAAATGGTTCCGGAGGGTCCGGTGGCTGTAAAGGTAGAAGGGCGTTCCCACCTCCCGGGCGATCTCCGGAATGGAAACCTCCTCGCAGAAGAGCGTCCCGTTGCGATATTGAAAGTCATTCATCACGTTCCTTTTTTCATTCACCGCTGCAAAATTTCTCAGCGGGTCCCGCGGAGAACCCCGGCCTCAGCAGACCACTCGCCGCAGTCTCCCCGGCGGTCGCAGACCGACACCCGGTAAAAGGAGGAGCGGCCCGTCGTTCCCTCGGCATCGAGGTAACGAAAACCCCTCTCCCCCTCCCGTTCCAACCGCTGCTCGCCGATGTTCAGTGTCGCCAGCGGAATGTACTCCTTCGGGCAACCCGGGCAGGTCTCGCCGCCCGCATCCGCCCGGCTCCGGAGAATCCTGAAAGAGCCGACGCCGCCCGCCGGACCGGTCAGCGACCAGGTCAGAACGGTCCCCTCCGGGACCGACGCGGCGTGAAGGTCCGCCACCGCTGCCGGCTGTTGGACCCTGGGCGGGAGAGGATCCCCCTTCTTTCCGCAGCCCGCCCCCGTGAAGAGGAACAGCGCGATCATCGCGAAACCGGCAGCGGAAAGGAGGAGCCTCTTCATGAGGATGCCGCCTCGATCTCCGCGATCCGGCTGCGGACTGCCTCCTCCGCGGTCCCGCCGGCCGCCTTCCGCGCGGCAACCGACTGCCGGACCGTCAGACAGCGGAAAACATCCTTTTCGAATCCCGGATAAAACCGCCGGAACTCAGTTAGGGTCAGGCCGGTCAAGGGTTTCCGGTCCTTCCGAATGCAGTAGGCGACGATCCGGCCGACGATGCCGTGGGCTTCCCGGAACGGCACTCCCTTCATCACCAGATACTCGGCCACGTCCGTCGCCGTCGCATACCCCCCTTCCGCTCCTGCCTCCATCCGCTTGCGGTTGAAAGTGAGGCGTCCGATCATCGCGGTCAGGACCCGCAGGCAGGCCTTCAGGGTGTCCGCCGCATCGAAGAGAGGCTCCTTGTCCTCCTGGAGGTCCCGGTTGTAGGTCATCGGAAGCCCTTTCAGGAGGACGAGCAAGGCCATCAGGTCGCCGTACACCCGGCCCGTCTTGCCGCGGATCAGCTCCGCCACGTCGGGATTCTTCTTCTGCGGCATGATGCTGCTCCCCGTCGTGAAGGCGTCGGCGATCTCAACGTAGCCGAATTCGTCGGTGGACCAGAGAATCAGGTCCTCGCAGAAGCGGCTCAGGTGCATCATGACCAGCGACGCGGCAAAGAGGAATTCCGCCACG
This sequence comes from Syntrophaceae bacterium, assembly GCA_041310125.1. Taxonomy (GTDB): domain Bacteria; phylum Desulfobacterota; class Syntrophia; order Syntrophales; family UBA5619; genus JAKAFS01. The sequence continues at coordinate 4,008 of JBFYYH010000020.1, forward strand.
AAGTCCCGGTCGGAGACGGTGTCCATGCTGTTGGCGGTGACCGCCTTGAACCCGAGCCGGCGGGCGACGAAGCCTCTGTCGATGGGAAGCCCCGTCCCGGCGAGCGCAGCCGCCCCGAGGGGCATCACGTTCACCCGCTTCAGGCAGTCCCTGAGGCGCCCCTCGTCCCGGTCGAGCATCTCCCGGAATGCCAGCAGGTAATGGGAGAGGAGCACCGGCTGCGCCTTCTGGAGGTGCGTGTATCCGGGAAGGACCGTCTTCATCTCCTTCCCGGCCAGGTCAACGAAACCCGCCTTCAAGGATGTGATGAGCTTCAGGACCCGGCCGATTTCATCGCGAAGGTAGAGGCGCAGGTCGAGCGCGACCTGGTCGTTCCGGCTCCGCCCCGTGTGGAGTTTTCCCCCGGCATCGCCGATCCGGCGGATGAGGGCCTTCTCGACCGCCATGTGGATATCCTCATCGGCGGCGGAAAAGGGAAAGGTCCCCGCCTCGATTTCGCCGAGGATCTCCCGCAGCCCCTTGAGAATCGCCCGTTCCTCGCCCTTCGTGAGGATCCCCTGCCTCGCGAGCATCCGGGCGTGGGCGATGCTCCCCTCGATGTCGTAGCGGTAGAGCCGCCGGTCGAAATGGAGAGAGGCGGTAAAGGCCTCCACCCCGCGATCCGTCGGTTCACTGAACCGCCCTCCCCATGGTTTTCCCTTGCTCTTCATCTCTTTTCCGGCCATTTTCCGCTCTCCGCAGGGGGAGCTTTCTCCACATTCCGGGAGGAAAGATTCACCCGGCAAACCTTTCACCGGCAATCTCCGTTCCGCTCGTGTTCACCCCCGGCCTTCGATCATCGCCAGAATCTTGAGCCGCAGGGCATTGAGACGGATGAACCCCGTCGCATCCTTCTGGTCGTAGACCCGGTCCTTCTCGAAGGTGGCGAAGTCCTCGCTGTAGAGGGAAAGGGGTGATTTCCGGCCGACCACGATGCAGTTCCCCTTGTAGAGCTTCAGGCGGGCCGTCCCCGTGACCCGCTCCTGGGTCGCATCGATGAACCGCTGCAGGACCTCCATCTCCGGGGCATACCAGAAACCGTTGTAGGCGAGCTGGGCGTACTTGGGGGTGAGCGAATCGCGCATCAGCATCACCTCCCGGTCCATCGTGATCGACTCCACTGCCCGGTGCGCCGCCCAGAGCACCGTCCCGCCGGGCGTCTCATAGACGCCGCGCGATTTCATCCCGACGAAACGGTTCTCAACCATATCCACGCGGCCGATCCCGTTCGCCCCGGCGATCCCATTGAGGTGATCGAGCAGCTTTGCCGGGCTCATCGCCGTTCCGTCGACGGAGACGGGATTCCCCTTTTCGAATCCGATCTCGACATACGTCGGCCGGTCCGGCGCCGCTTCCGGGGAGACGGTCAGGACGAACATGTCCTCGTTCGGCTCTGCCCAGGGGTCCTCGAGGATCCCCCCCTCGTGGGAGATGTGCAGCAGGTTCCGGTCGCTGCTGTAGGGCTTCTCCCTCGTCAAGGGGATCGGGATGCCATGCTTCTCCGCATAGTCGATCATCGAGGCGCGCGAGTCAAAGGTCCAGTGCTCATCCTTCCAGGCGGAAATGATCCGGATGGAGGGATTGAGGGCCATGTAGGTCAGCTCGAACCGCACCTGGTCGTTCCCCTTTCCGGTCGCACCGTGGCAAACCGCATCGGCCCCCTCCATCTTCGCGATCTCGAGCTGCCTCTTGGCAATCAGCGGCCTGGCGAGGGACGTGCCCAACAGATAGGTTCCCTCGTAGATCGCGTTGGCGCGCAGGGCCGGAAAGACGAAATCCCGGGCGAACTCCTCCCGGAGATCGTCGATGTAAATCTTCGTCGCACCCGTTCGGATCGCCTTCTCCTTCAGTCCCGAAAGCTCCTCCTTCTGTCCGACGTCGGCCGCGAAGGCGATCACCTCGCAGCGGTAGGTTTCGATGAGCCAACGGACAATCACGGACGTATCCAACCCCCCCGAATAGGCAAGGGCCACCTTTTTCACCTCGTTCACGTTTCCTTCCTCCTTATCCCACCAAGATTTCCATCACGGCCTTCCGGATGTCATAGCCCCTCGATGCACCGCATCGGGATCTTTTGCTCGGGATCATACCCGTCGGGACGGGCCAGGTCAAGGTGAAACGGCCGTTTTACGGCGGCGTTGATCCAGGTCATCCTCGTTCAAGGGGGCTTTCCTCATCCCCCTTCCAGCACCCCGTCCAGAATCCCCACCGCGCGGTCCACATCCTGCCTCGTGAGGATCAGGGGGGGAACGAACCGCAGGACATTGCCGTTTGTGCAGTTGATCAAAAGCCCCTTTTCCATGCACGCGAGGACGAAATCCGCACCCGGGATCGTCAGCTCGATGGCGAGGATCAGTCCCCTCCCCCGGACCTCCCGGATCCTTTTTTGTTTCTCCTTCAGGGCGCAGAGGCGCTCAAAAAAATATTCCCCCACCTTCCGGCAGTTCTCAAGGATCCCCTCGTCGAGGATCGCCTCCAGGGTGGCCAGCCCCGCCGCGGTGGCCAGGGGGTTGCCGCCGAAGGTCGATCCGTGGCTTCCCGGGACGAAGGACGCGGCGACCCGTTCGCTTGCGAGGAGCGCCCCGATGGGAAATCCGTTCCCCAGCGCCTTCGCGAGGGTGATCATGTCCGGTGCGACCTCCTCCTGCTCACAGGCGAAGAGGGTTCCCGTCCGGCCGATCCCCGTCTGGACCTCGTCGGCGATCATCAGGAGCCCCCGTTCGTCGCAGATTCGGCGGATTCCCTTCAGGTAGCCCGGGGCTGGAACGACCACGCCGCTCTCCCCCTGGATCGGTTCGACCAGAACCCCGCAGGTCTTGTCCGTCACGGCGGCTTCGAGCGCCGCGAGATCATCGTAGGGAACGTACCGGAAACCGGACGGCAGCGGTGCGAAACCGGTCTGAAAGCGCTCCTGCGCGGTCGCCGTGACGGTGGCCAGCGTCCTCCCGTGGAAAGACTCCTGCATGGTGATCAGTTCGTATCTCCCCCCCATCTGCTCGGATCCGAACTTGCGGGCCAGCTTGATCGCCGCCTCGTTTGCCTCGGCGCCGCTGTTGCAGAAGAAAACCTTGTCGGCGCAGGAGTTCTCGACGAGGAGCCTGGCCAGCAGGATCTGCGGCGCGATGTGGTAGTAGTTTGAGACGTGGGTGAGAATTTCCGCCTGCCGCCGGATCGCCTCCACGACCCGCGGATGGGAATGGCCGAGGGCGCAGACGGCGATCCCCCCCACCAGGTCCAGATAGCACTTCCCGTCGCTGTCCCAGACATGGACCCCCAGACCCCGCGTGAGCATGACGGGGTAACGTTTGTAATTCCCCACGAGGTACCGCCCGGAAAGGGCGATCCACTCCTCGGTGGTGATCCCTCCGTATCCCTGCACCGACGCCTCCTTTTCCCGCCCCGGTTGCCCCGGGGAAACCGTTCCGTTTTCAACCCTTTGAAGACCTTTCACGGGGCCGCAAACTCCCCGCCCCGACCGCCGAGCGGGATCGCCGGGGAGGGGTTGCCATTCGCGCTCCCCGCGAAGGGGCGGTGACCGGAATGGCGCCGTTCCCTGTCAGAGGATGTAGCGGCTCAGGTCCTCGTCCTCCACGATCTCGTCCAGTTGATCGGCGACATAATCCGCATCGATCACCACCTCCTGTCCGTTCATCTCCGGGGCCGTGAAAGAGATCTCCTCGAGGAGGCTCTCCATGATCGTGTAGAGGCGCCTCGCCCCGATGTTCTCCATCCGTTCGTTGACCAGCGTCGCCGTTTCCGCGATGGCGGCCACCGCATCCTCCGTGAAGGTGATGCGGACCCCTTCGGTCGCCATCATCTCCGTGTACTGGCGGACCAGGGCTTTGTGGGGTTCGGTGAGGATCCGGATGAATTCCTCCCGGCCCAGGGAGTTGAGTTCCACGCGGATCGGGAAACGCCCCTGCAGCTCCGGGATCAGGTCGGAGGGTTTCGTGAAGCTGAACGCACCCGCCGCGATGAAGAGCACGTGATCGGTCCGCACCATGCCGTAGCGCGTATTCACCGTCGATCCCTCGACGATCGGCAGCAGATCCCGCTGGACCCCCTCCCGCGAAACGTCCGGTCCGTGCGCGCCGTCGCTTCCGACGATCTTGTCGATCTCATCGAGGAAAATGATCCCCGACTGCTCGACCCGCTCGATCGCCGTCCGGGTCACCTTCTCCATATCCACAAGCCGCTGGGCCTCTTCCTCGGCGAGGATCTCCAGGGCCTCAGGGACCTTCATCCGCCGTCTTTTCTTTTTCTGGGGGAAGAGACTGCCCAGCATCTCCTTGACGTTGAGCCCCATGTCCTCCATTCCGGCGGAGGAAAAGATCTCGACCATCGGTGCGTTCCGCACCTCGCTCACCTCCAGTTCGACGAGGCGGTCATCCAGACGCCCCTCGAGCAGGAGACGGCGGAGCTTCTCGCGGGTCGTGTCCGTCTCCGGGACATACTCCACCCGGGAATCCGTTTCCTCTCCCCCGGGGATCATGTCCGTCACCCTCTTCTCCTGCGGTTTCGGCGGGAGCAGGAGGTCCAGCAGCCGATCTTCGGCCAGCTCCGCGGCCCGGTTCCGCACGCGCTCCTGCTCCTCGGACTTAACCATGTTGACGGCCAGTTCCACCAGATCGCGGATCATCGACTCCACGTCCCGCCCCACATACCCCACCTCGGTGAATTTCGACGCCTCAATCTTGATGAAGGGGGAGTTGTCGAGTTTCGCCAGCCTGCGCGCGATCTCCGTTTTCCCGACGCCGGTCGGTCCGATCATGATGATGTTCTTGGGAGAGATCTCCTCCCCCAGATCGCCGGGGACGTTCTGGCGCCGCCAGCGGTTCCGGAGAGCGATCGCCACGGCGCGCTTTGCCTCCTGCTGCCCGATGATGTACTGATCGAGCTTCTCGACGATCCTTCTCGGTGTCAATTCATCCGTCGACATCTTCAACCTTTTCCTTTGTCCTTTCCGGATTTTTCCTCCGGCTCCGCTTCGAGGTCGATCTCCTCCAAGCTGATCCGGTCGTTCGTGTAGATGCAGATCTCGGAGGCGATCCTCAGCGATTCCCGGGCGATCTCCGTCGCCGTCAGGTCCGAATAGCGGACCAGCGCCCGGGCCGCGGCCAGCGCGAAGGGTCCGCCGGAACCGATCGCCATCACCTCGTCGTCCGACTCGATCACATCCCCGTTCCCCGAGATGATCAGAAAGGAATCCCGGCTGACGGCGATCATCAGCGCCTCGAGATGGCGAAGCACCCGGTCCGTCCGCCAGTCCTTCGTCAGTTCCACCGCCGCCCGGAGGAGATTCCCCTTGTGCTGTTCCAGCTTCTGGTCGAACCGGTCGAAGAGGGTGAAGGCGTCGGCCGTCGCCCCTGCGAAGCCCACGATCACCTGGTTGCGGTAGAGACGGCGCACCTTTCTCGCCCCGTGCTTCATGACGGTCGTATCCAGCGTCACCTGGCCGTCTCCCGCCACGGTGACCTTGCCCCGGTGGCGGACCGCCAGAATCGTCGTTCCCCGGATCTTCATCATTCCTTTTCCCCTTTTCCGGCCCGCGGGTGGGCCCGGTCATAGACCTCCATCAGCCGGCTGACGCTGACCGATGTGTACTTCTGCGTCGTCGAAAGGCTGCGGTGGCCGAGCATCTCCTGGATGGAACGCAGATCCGCCCCCGCGTCGAGCAGATGCGTCGCGAAGGTGTGGCGCAGGGCATGGGGGCTGATCTTTCTGCCGATGCCGCTTTCGCGAACCACCCGCTCCACCACCCGGGCCACCCCTCGCGGGTTCATCCTCTTCCCCCGGCGGCTGAGAAAGAGGGGAGCGCCGTCCGCCCGATCCGGAAGGACCTCCGGCAGTTCCGGCCTTCTTTGCAGATAGGCCTCGATCGCCTCCAGCGCCGGCCTGCCCGCCGGCACGATCCGCTCCCGGCGCCCCTTCCCGCGGACCTTGACGAGCCCCTCGGCCAGATGAACGTCCCCCAGATTGAGCCCCGTCAGTTCGCTGAGGCGAATCCCCGCGGTGTAGAAGAGTTCGATCATCGCCCGGTCGCGGAGTCCCGCCGCATCCTCGGAAAATCGCACCCGGAGGAGCGACAGCACCTCATCGACCGAGAGGACGACGGGGATGTATTTTTCGCACCGGGGGAGCTGAACCAGTTCCGCCGGGTTGAAGGAGGCCTTTCCCTCCCGGAGGAGATAGCGGTAAAAAGAGCGAAGCGCCGCAACCTTGCGGGAGACGGTCGCCTTGCTCAGTTTCTGCCGGTAGAGGGAGGCCAGAAACGAGCGGATCACCATCGGGTCGGCGGGGATCCCCACTTCCGTCCGCTCGGAGGGGGCGCGCTTCTCAAGGAAGAGCTTGAACTGTCCGAGGTCCGCGAGATAGCTCTTCCCCGTATGGGGGGAGAGGTTTCGCTCGACCTGCATGTGCCTTCCGAAATCGGAAATGGCCTCCTCCAGAAGCGACATCGTATCCCTCAAAAACGACGGCCAGAAGAGGAACCCCTGCACCCTCTCGAGGCGGAAACCCATCCTGCGCGGCCGACGGCTACATCTTGTACTTCCCGAAATCCTCCGGGGAGAGGTTCTCGAGAAACTCGGCCAGCTTCTCTTTCTTCAGGCGGTCGAGATCAGCCATCTTCGTGCCGAAATCGACGGTCCGGGACTTTTCGATCACCTTCTCCTCCACGAAGATCCGGGCGCCCGCCCGCAGGGCGACCGCGATCGCGTCGCTGGGACGGGCATCGACGACCAGGAGATTCTCCTCCCGCAGGAGGTGGATGTTCGCAAAGAAGGTGTTGTTGCGCAGATCGTGGATCTCGACCCGCTTGACCTCCGCCTTGAGGACTTTGAGGATCTCGTTGAGAAGGTCGTGGGTCATCGGACGCGAAAAGGTGATCTTCTCGATCTCGGTGGCGATGGCGCTCGCCTCGAAGATGCCGATCCAGATCGGAATCGCCTTCTTCTCCTCCAGATCCTTCAGGATGACGATCGGGGTGTTGGTGATCGGATCCATGGTGAGTCCGGACACCTTCATCTCAATGAACATCTTCTCCCCCTCCCTTCTCCAACTCTGCCCTCAGGGAATGAAGGAAAGCCTCCACGATCCGCACGGAAACCGTTTTCCCGGAAAGCCGCTTCCCCCCCGGAAAATTCACGATCCCATTGCCCCGGGTCCGCCCCGTCATCTCCCGCGGACTGTTCCTGCTCGGCCCCTCCACCAGCACCTCCTCCCGCCTTCCGATCATGGCCCGGTTCCTTTCGAGCGTGTGCCCCTCCTGGAGGAACTGGAGCCGCTGCAGGCGCTCGCGCTTCACCTCCTCGCCTACGGGACGGTCCATCCCGGCGGCGGCCGTCCCCTCCCGTTCCGAATAGCAAAAGGAGAAGAGGTTGTCGAAGCGGACCTCCCGCATCAGCGCGAGCGTCGCCTGGAAGTCCTCCTCCTCCTCCCCCGGGAACCCCACGATCGCATCGGAGGTGATGCGGATCCCGGGGCATCTCCGACGGAGGGCGGTGATCTTTTCCAAATACTCCCGGGACGTGTACCCGCGCTTCATTCCCTTCAGCACCCGATCCGAACCCGCCTGAAACGGAAGATGGATATGCTCGCAGAGCGAGCCCACCTCTCCGAAACAGTCGATCAGCCTCTGCGAGAGGTCCTTCGGGTGGGATGTCGTAAAGCGGATCCGCTCGATCCCCCCCACCTTTCCGATGGCGCCGAGCAAATCGGCGAAATCCGGGGCTTCCGCAAGGGTTCTTCCGTAAGAGTTGACGTTCTGCCCGAGAAGCGTCACCTCCCGGATGCCGCGGTCGGCAAGCTGCTCTACCTCCCGGAGAATGTCCGTCAGCGGGCGGCTCTCCTCGGGCCCCCGCAGATAGGGCACGACGCAGTAGGCGCAATAGTTGTCGCACCCCTGCATGATCGTCACGAAGGTGCTGACCGCTCCCGGAGCCGGCTGTGCCGGGATGTCCAGAGAGGGGACCCGTTCGCAGAAGGCCGTCTCGACGGTCCGCGCCCCCGCCAGCTGCCTTTCTTCGATCAGCTCGGGAAGCCGGTGGATCTGGTGCGTGCCGAAAACCAGATCGAGATGGGGCGCTCTTCGGAGGAGCTTCACTCCCCGCTGCTGGGCGAGGCATCCGCCGACCCCGATCAGCAGGTCGGGATTCCTCTCCTTCAGCGAGCGGAACCGGCCGAGCTGACTGTAGATCTTCTGCTCCGCCTTCTCGCGGATGCTGCACGTGTTCACGAGGATCAGATCCGCCCGCCCCGGATCCTCCGTCGTCTCGTATCCCGCATCCTGCATCAGGGCCGCCATCTTTTCCGAATCCTGCACGTTCATCTGGCAGCCAAAAGTTTGAATATAGAGCTGTTTCTTCGCCAAACCGTCCTGTCTCCAGCCTTTTCTATCTGAGAGCCAATAATATATGGAGGGTGGATAGTCAACACCTTTTTCTGCGGGGGACAAAATGGGGAAAGAGGGGGCAGGGTTCAGCTCTTCCGCGCTTCCGGAGGGGGTATGTCCGCCGATGGGCCGCGCGGGGAAATCCTCCCCTGGAGGAAAAGGCCGGCCACGATCAGCGCCGGGTTCGCGATGCCGGAGGGAGTATCGCGGCGGCGGCATGGAGAGGGGCCCGGGTCTGTCTTTATATGCGGACTCCCGTTCAAAAAGCGCGATTCAAATACGCCCGGGTCCAGGGGCAGGCCGCGATCGAGATCCCGCGGGGCATGCCCCCCCTCGTCTCCCCGGGGACGGCGCCGAGATCGGCAAAACCGACGAGGACAGCCCCTCTTCCCCTCAGCGTTTCCGTCAATTCCGTCCGGATCTCATTCATCTTCTCATCCCCATCCTTCCGTTGGCCGTGGATATAGAGGTGGTCTGGGTTGTCAGGACAGGGGAGAGGGATTGGTAAGCAGAAAGCTGTCCTGGGTTCATGTTCATACCGCACTGTGCGGTCGGGTGCTGAAGTAAACCATAACGGGGTTTTTCTGTCAAAGTTTTGGTTCCCGGCGGAGGGTCCCTGGCGGAGGGTTGACAAAAGCGTCTTCCTGCGTCATATTGCAAATCGCTCGGTGACGGCTCCACTGCGAAAGGGAGGAGAGCAGATCGCAACGGCGCTTTTCCATCCGGGCGTGAAGGAGGATTCGATGAGACTTTCCTGGGACGATTATTTTCTGAAGATGGCGGAAACCGCCTGCCTCCGCTCGACCTGCCTGCGGGCCCAGTTCGGCGCCGTGCTGACCCACAAGAACACGATCATCGCCACCGGATACAACGGCGCCGCAGCGGGGGTGAGGAGCTGCCTGGAGAGGGGTGAGTGCGTCCGCGAAAGGCTGCGGATCCCCAGCGGCGAAAACTACGAGATCTGCCATTCCGTCCACGCCGAGGCAAACGCGATCATCCGCGCGAGCTTCGATCTCATGGAAGACTCCACCCTCTACATCTTCGGCATCAGCGGAGGGAGCCCGAGGAGCGGGGCGCCCTGCTTCATGTGCTGGCGGATGATCTTCAATGCCGGCATCGGCCGGGTCGTCTATCTGGACGAAAACGGTCAGAAGAAGAGCGTCAACGTCAAGGTGGTCGACCGGGGACGGATCCTCTCCTATGCCTCTTCGGAGGCCTGACTTCCGGCCGCCTCTTCGCTCCGATTCCTGCCGGGGGATGAGGAAACGCGGATCCCGCAACAGCGGACGGCCTATATCCCATCCACGGACACCCGGAATCCAAGGGACCGGGAAAGGATCGCGACAATGGAAACATTCAAGCAACTGGTGATCCGCCACTTCGAGAAGATCCTGGTGGGTCTCATTCTCCTGGCGGCCTTCGTCGGTACCGGCCTCATCGAGGAAAAGTCGGTCATCCTCCATTTCTACTATCTCCCCGTCCTCGTGGCGAGCTACTGGATGGGACGCCGCATGGGGCTGCTGACCGCGATCCTCTCGATCCTGGCGGTGATCCTCTCCCTCTTCCTCTTCCCAGAAAGGTTCTCCGCAGGCCGGCACATCCTGCCCGCATTCGCCCTGCTCTCCTCGTGGGCCGGATTTCTCATCCTGGCGAGCATCGTCGTCGGCACCCTCTACGAGCTGAGCGAAAAACGGATGATGGATCTGAGGAGGGCGTACATCGGCATCCTGGAGATCCTCTCGAAATACCTGGAATCGGCGGATCAGTACACCAAGGGACATTCTTTGCGGGTGTCCGACTTCTCCCAGGAGATCGCCCGGGCCATGGGACTTTCCGGCAGCGAAGTGGAGAATATCCGGGCTGCCGGGCTGCTCCACGACATCGGGAAGATCGAGATCAGCGCGGATGTGCTGCGCAAGGCGGCGGACCTCAGTGCGGACGAGCGGGCGTTGATCGACACGCATGCCACGAAGGGGGCGAATATCCTCTCCTCCGTGGGCAACGTCCTCCGGGACGTTGTTCCCGTCGTCCTGGCCCATCACCGGTATTTCATGGAGGATTCTCCAAGCGGCGTCCGGGACCACGCCGAAATCCCCCTCGGTTCGAGAATCATCGCGGTGGCGGACTCCTTCGACGCGATGGTGACCGATCGCCCTTACCGCAAGGGCATGCCGCCCTGGAAGGCCATGGAGGAGCTGGCGGCCAAGGCGGGATCCCAGTTCGATCCGCGGGTGGTCGAGGCCTTCCGGAGGGTTCTCTCCGAGAGGATGGAAAAGGTCTGAAGAGATCCACCCGGCGGATCAATAAGGTCGAGCGGAGAGGGCGACGAAGGGTGGCCGGAGAAAGGAAGTCCGGTCAGCGACTGAAAAGGCGGTCGTACAGGTCGGCCCTGGAAACGGCGAGGATCACCCGGCCCCCAAATCCCGCCTCTTTCTTGAAGTACACCGTCCTCCCCCCCGCCTCCATCTTAGGATCGCCGATCTCCCCGACCCGAAAAACAATTCGCGAAAAAGGCCGGTTCAGACCCCGCGCCGCAAAGGCGCCTCCCGTATGGAACAGGTCGTCCACGTCGCGCGGGGAGACCTCCGGCGGAGGAAGGCCCTTCGGGTCGGAGAAGATGACCTGATCCTGAATCAGAAGGCCGTTCCGGGCCATGTAAACCTCCTCTACCCGAAGACCGAACTGGGAATTCCGCCAGGTGAGCGTCACCGGATCCCCGTCCCGCAGCAGCACGGAGATCCGCTTCCCCTTCCCCCCTTCCGCCGCCAAGTCGATCCGGGTCAGGCCCGGCAGGACCATTCGCAGCGAGAGAAAAAGAAGGATCAGGAGGGCGGCGGCCGTCAGACCAGCGAAAAGGACCCTGCG
>JBFYYH010000021.1:0-5254 GCA_041310125.1 Syntrophaceae bacterium
GCGGCAGCCGCCGGGATGAGCAGGACGGCAAGCCCCCCCAACAGGGCAAGAACCCTTCTGTTCCAGGTGCTCGGCGCCTGCCTTTCTCCGGTTTTCATTCCCGCATTACGCAACGTGCCTCTCCATTCCCAGCAATCCCCGGGCATCATCAGGTGAAATCCCCGTTCAAGACAAACCGGACCGGAACCTCAACCGACATCGTCACCGCCCGTCCCTCCCTTCTTCCCGGATCAAATCTCCAGGTTCTGACGGCCTCCAAGGCCGCTCGGTCCAGAATTACATGACCGGCGGAACGCTTGATTCCCACCTGACCGACACGACCATCGGCAAGCACTTCGACGATCAGGACAACCACCCCCTGATAGCCCCGTACCCTCGCCAGCGGGGGATAGTCAGGCCGGGCATTGTCCCTGTACCGGGGAACCGCCTCAGCGTCCGCGCTTTTCGGCGGCCCCGCGGCGCCCTGCTCCTGTCCGGTCTTTCCCGTTTCCGCCCGCCGGAGGGGCGGGGCGGCTTTCCCCCTGCCCCCTGAAGATTCTCCTGCTCCGCGAAAGGCGGCGGCGATGTCCTCACCTTCGGCGCCCGATGGAGCCTCCCTTTCGGGGAAGAGGAAGGAGGGCGCCGTCCATTCCCGCGCAGCATCCTCCGCACCGGAACCGACCGAAGCGCGGGTCTGGGCCCTGGGGAGCGACGGAACCGTGAATTCGACCCGGTCCGCTCCCTTCACCACCCTTTCGGCCGATAGACGGTTCCCCATGCGAAGAGGCCCCTTCTCTCTTTCCGCAAGCCCATTCCGGTCTTGCGCCTTCGCCGGCAGCGCCTCCTCCGGAAACGCTCGCAGGGGGGCTTCCTCCGGCCGCGCAACCGGTTGCCGCTTCTCGCCGGGCAAGGCCGCGGCCTTTCCGGCGGTCGAGACCGATTCCCAAACGAGAAAAGCCTGAACGACCCCCTCCCCCATGGGCAGAATGGGCCTTGGGATCGTCCCGGAGGTGAAAGACCACAACGCCGCCAACAAGACGGCATGGACGGCCGCCGACACGCTCAGGGCAAAGGCGAATTTTCTTTCCTCAAAATGCAAACGGATCATATTCCCGACCTCGCCTCGATAGGAAGATACAGGCCAATCCTGGAGTACCCGTCAAAATTCGAACGAGATTCCGCCCTTGATCCCCCTCTCCGGCATCGGATAATAGGTCTGAGGTGAAAATGCGGTCCCTTCGACGCCGGTCGCGGCGTACTTCTCGTTGCCCAGGTTTTCAACCCCGATGAAGGCGGAGAGCTTGAAGCGGCTCGCTTCGGGCCGATAGAACAGAAAGAGGTCGAAGATCCGATAGGCGGAGAGCTTTTCCCCATTGTTGTCCTTATCCCCGCTCAGATAGGCGTCGCCGACGTAGCGAACTTCGGGCCGCAGGATGAAGGCGGCGGGCAGATACCATTCCGCACCGATGCGGATAATCCGATTGGGAACCAGGGACAACTCCTTCCCGGCGTAAAAACCAGCCCTGAACATGGCCTTGTGGTAGGTATAGCTTCCATAAATCTTAAACCGTTTTTCCCAGAGATAGGAAAACGTCCCTTCAGCCCCCTCATGGCGGGTGCTGTCGAGATTTTCATTCCTGTTGGTCACGGCGTTCCAGGCGATTTCGTTCTCCATATCAATTCGGAACAGGGTCAACGCGACGGCAAGGTTCTTCAAGGGATTGAGGGAGGCTCCCACTTCCATGGTTTTGGCGGTTTCCTTTTCAAGACCGGCCAGAAAAGAGTTTCCCCAGCCATAATACGAGGCCTGCTCGTCGATGAACGGCAACCGGTAAGCCGTGGCGTACTTTGCAAACACCTTGGATTTTTCACCGAGCAGATAGGTGAGTCCGAGTTCGTAGGCATCTCCCCTGTGTATTTTCTTCGCATCGAAATCGACCGTGGCGGGAAGCGTGACGCTGTTCCCCTGGATGGCCGCCTCTTCGCGGCGGTAACCGGCACTCAGGATCAATGACTCGATGAGATGGAGTTCGTCGCGGAGATAATATCCTGTGGTCTCCCTTTTCAGGTCGACCACGCTGAGTTTTTTTGTCCTCTCCCGGTCGGCGTACCGGTCCATCTTGAAGGGTTCGAGATAATAATCGACCCCGGCCGTCAGCTTGTTGGCGCGCCCGAAAATCTTCTTGTCCAGGATGTATTTGGGGGTCACCGCATAGGTATGGATCGCATAGCTGTTGAAAGAGTTCCAGGAGGCGTAATTGGTCTCCGCATCCTTGATTCCGGCGGAAAAGCCGATCTCGGCCCGGCCGAAATCGCCCAGAATCGAATCGATCCGAAAACGCAGCTCCGTCTGCCGGTCCGTTCCGTCATCATCCGAACTGGCCGACGTCCAGTAGGTCGGTCTGGCGGGCTGATGCTGTCGACGATCCGCAGCCATTTCTGCAACGGTAAGATTTCCCGGCAGCTCGTATTGAGTCCTGTTGAAAGACACCCCCATGGACAGACCGAGATGGTCGCTAACGTCATAGGCCAGATCCAGACCCGCCCCCCGGGAGGAGACCGTCGACCGGTTTCGATACCCGAGGGAAAAATAATTCTGTCCGCTGACGGCATAAGACCACTTCTTTTCCGAACCGCTCGCCGCCGCCTTCTCGTCGTGGAGTCCGTAGCTTCCGGCAACGGCGGAGGCGTAGAAGGCCGGTTTTCCCTCTCCTTTTTTCGTGATGATGTTGATGACGCCGGCGACGGCCGAATCGCCGTGGAGGACGCTGCCCGCTCCCCGGACGATTTCGACCCGTTCCACCTGGCTCAAGGGGATCTGGAACCAGTTGATGGACGCCATATCCGGCCGGTTCAGCCGCCTTCCGTTGAGCTGGATCTGGACCTTCCCAAAGGGGTTGTCTCCGCCCATCCCACGCAGGTCGATGACGGAAAGGGGCTCGTGCCCGCTGTACGACCGGAATTGAATCCCTTCCTGGCGCTCCAGGATCTCCACCAGGTTCGTCGCGCCGGAATCCCGGATCTCCTCATCCGTGATGACCGTGACATGGGCCGGCACCTTCCGGACCTCCTCCTGATCGCGCGTCGCTGTCACGACGATCTCCTGAAGGACGGTGTTCCGGTCAGCATCACTGCCGGGCGGCGGCGCTGCAAAGACGGATACCGTCGAAACGAACCCTACCGAAATAGAACAACCGATCCGTAGAAACCTTGAAAAACCTGTCACTTTTCCTCCTTCTTTTCCTCTCGAAAAGTTGGTTTTTTCATCCGCCGGTCAAATATCCTGGCTCGCGGCTCAAGCCTACTCTCCGAACCTTCCCGGTCCTTGAAAGAACCAGTGGTTTGCTCCGGATTTCGTTCCGCTTACAGTTGCGGGGCAGCGCCGGATTCCCACCGGCTTCCCTCACCTGGCGAATGGCTGCCGAGCAGCGAAACCCTCGGCAGTCCGTTTAAGGGATGATGATCCACAACAACGTTGACCCCATATACTTCCTTGATGCGGGATTCAGTGAGGACCTCCCGTGGAGATCCCAGAGCGCGGATCCGTCCCTCCTGCAACAGGGCGATCCGATCACAGTAGAGTGAAGCCAGATTCATATCGTGGGTAACGGACACGATGGTGATGCCTTTATGCCCGCTGAGCGACCGGATCAGATCGAAGGCGCGGATCTGATGGGCGATGTCTAAAGATGACGTGGGTTCATCCAGCAGGATGATCTCCGGTTCCTGCGCGAGCGCCCTGGCGATCAAGACCCGCTGCCTCTCTCCTCCGCTCAACGTGTGCATGCAGCGCGAAGCCAGGGAGAGGAGATCCGTCTCCCTCATGGCAGACCGGGTGACGTCCATATCCCTTTGTGACTCAAAGGCCAATCGGCCGATATGGGGTGTTCTTCCCATCAGGACGACTTCCTCCACCGTCAAGGGGAAGAGCCATGACGCATTCTGGGGAACCACAGCGACCAGCCGCGCCAAGGTTTTTCTCTTCATGGTGCCCGGGGCGATGCCTTTGATGCGGATTTTACCTTCACAGGGCGACAGTATCCCGTCGATCAGGTTCAGGAGCGTGGATTTCCCCGAACCGTTCGGCCCCAGGATCCCGAAGAATTCCCTTTTCTGCACCGCCAGGGTGACATCCTGAAGCACCCGCTTCTCGCCGTATTTGAAACCGATTTGTTCCAGTTCAACGAGGGGCATCTCTCAGGTCGACCTCTTCATCAGGTAGGCAAAATATGGGGCCCCGCAAAGGGCTGTAACCACCCCGACCGGCAGCTCGGCTGGAGCCAGGACCATGCGGGCAACCGTATCAGCGGCAATCAAGAATGAACCGCCAAGCAGCACCGCGGCCGGGAGCAAGAGCCGGTGATCGGACCCGAACAGCATCCGCACAATATGGGGAACCATGAGACCTACGAAGCCGATGATGCCGGCGACGGAGACGGCCGCACCGGTCACCAGTGAAGCGGAAATGAGGAGAAGAATCCGCGTCCTCTTCACGGGGATTCCCAGTTGAAGGGCTGCCTCCTCGCCGATCAAGAGGACATTGAGATCTCGGGCATGAAGGTACATCACGGCAAAGCCGGTCATGAGAAAAAGCGCGACCCAGAGGAGATCGTTCTCTTCCGCCATCCCGAGGTCTCCCATCAGCCAGAAGAGAACGCTGTGAATCTTTTCGCTGCCGGTGATGGAGACGAAGAACAGGATAAGCGCAGAGAAAAAAGCGTTGACGATGACCCCGGAGAGAAGGGTGCGGTCCGTCCGCCGATCACCGGTCATTCCGGAAAGTCCCCATACGAGCAGTATGGAGAGGAGCCCGCCGGCGAAGGCCAGACCGGTGATGCCGAAGGGGAGGCCGCCAAGACCGATGACAATGGCGACGATGGCCCCCACGGCAGCGCCCCCGGAGACGCCGAGGACATAGGGGTCGGCCAGCGGATTGCGCAACAGGCCCTGAAAGACGATACCGGCACAGGACAAGGCGGCACCGACCAGGCCCGCAATAACAATCCTGGGAATCCGGATCGAAAAGAGGATCGTTTGTTCCGCCCCGCTCAGAGGATCGGAAACACCGGGAAAACGGACCGCGGCAAGAATGCCTTTGAAGACGGCGGTCCTCCCGATTGGAGCGGGACCCGTCACAAGGGAAAGGACGGACACAGCGGCCAGAAAAACCAGCAAGAAGAGGCAGACCCTGAAAATTCTGCTCAGGGTCAGGTGAGACACCGGATGGGACAAGATCTTCCTCCCGCGAGAATGGTTCCGGTGGATAGGTCTTCCG
>JBFYYH010000022.1:0-2923 GCA_041310125.1 Syntrophaceae bacterium
GAGGCGCTCTGTCTCGGCCTCATCCGGAGCGTCGGCCCCGGCGGGACCTTCATGGACCAGGACCACACCCTCCGGAACATGCGCACCGCCGCCTATCTGCCGAAGATTGCGACGCGGGAGATGGGGGAGCGCTGGGAGAAGGAGGGGAGGGCCGATATCGCTTCGCGCGGCCTGAATGAGGCCCTCTCGATCCTGGCCCGAAACAACCCGGCGGTCTTCGGCGAGGAGATCGACCGGGCAATCCTCGCCCGCTTCCCGGGGCTCGCTGCGCTCGAGGGGGAGGGAAAATGAACGGGATGGGCCCCTCTCCCGCTCTTTTAATGTTCGAGAACGGAGCACATGGGGTTTGCGCCGGGGGCGTCTTGCCGGTTCCGCCATTGGCGACGCAATCGGGAACAGGGGACGGGAGGAGTTGCCGGAGCAGATCCGGCATGACAAGCCCCGATCGGCTGGATTGACGAAGGCATAGGAAAGGATTGGGCGAGCGGAGTTGGCTTGCCGGCGAGGAGATGAAAGGTATGGCCGTGGAGGAGATTTTCGATGCCGTTCTGGGTTTCGATGCGGAACGGGTCGCGTCTTTGGTGAGAGAGGAGCTGGAGAGGAAGACCGATCTTTCCCGGATCCTCAACGAGGGCCTCATCCGGGCGATGGACGAGGTGGGCCGGCGTTTTGCGGTGGGGGACTATTTTCTGCCCGAGATGCTTCAGGCCGCCCGGGCGATGAAGGCGGGGATGGAGGTTCTCCGGCCCCTTCTTGCTGCAGGGACGGGGGAGAAAAAGGGGACCATCGTGATCGCGACCGTCAAGGGGGATCTCCACGACATCGGAAAGAACCTCGTGGCGATGATGCTCGAGGGCGCCGGTTTCGAGGTGATCAATCTTGGGGTGGACGTGGATGCGGAGGGTTTTCTCCGGGCTGCCGAGGAGCAGGCGGCGGACATGGTCTGCATGTCGGCCCTTCTCACCACCACGATGCCGGCGATGGCCGCGACGGTCCGGCTTCTCGCGGAGAGGCGTCCCCGGACCCGGACGATGGTGGGCGGAGCCCCCGTCACCCGGGCTTTCGCGGAGCGGATCGGCGCAACCGGCTACGGCGCCGACGCCCCGGAGGCGGTGGAGGAGGCCCGCCGGATCATGGCCGGCTTGTCGAAAGAAGCCGTGTAGTGACCGGATGAACATCGACGGAGCCAGGAAAAGGCCCGGCTTGGAATTCGGGGTGCGTGCCGCCCCGGGCGTCGATTCCGGAATTTTTAAATGACGGACAGGAGGATGGATTCATGGAGAAGGCGGAGTTGTACGAGGTGTTGAAAAACGCCTTGGTGGAGCTGGACGAGCAGGAGGTCCTGGGCCGCACACGGGAGGCGCTAGATCAGGGGACGGATCCCCTGGAGGTCATCGACCGGGGACTCCTGCCGGGGCTCAACGCCATCGGCAGGCTTTTCGAAGAGGAGGAGATTTTCCTCCCGGAGCTGATGCGCTCGGCCATGATCTTTCAGAACGCGATGGCGATCCTGCAGCCGAAGATCGAGGAGCTGGGAAAGGGGGCCCGGAAGAAGGGGACCATCGTCATCGGCACCGTGAAGGGGGACATGCATTATATCGGCAAGAACATCGTCCGGCTCCTTCTGGAGATCTCGGGCTTCGCGGTTCATGACCTCGGCGTCGACGTCGATCCGCTCAAATTCGTGCAGAAGGCGAAAGAGGAGCAGGCGGACATCATTGCCCTCTCGGCCCTCCTCACCACCACCCTCGTCGGCCAGAGGGATGTGATCGAGGCCCTCAACGGTCAGGGGGTGCGCGACCGTTTCCGGGTGATGGTCGGCGGCGGCGCGGTGACGAGGCAATGGGCGGAGCAGATCGGAGCGGACGGCTACGCGGAGACGGCGTACGCCGCGGTGGAGATGGCCGAATCGTTTGTTCAGAAATAGCGAACGCGAAAAGAGTTGCAGGCAAGACGAGCGAAACCCGAGGGGTGAGGCGCGCTCTGCCGCCCGCTGATGCGGCAAGGGGTGGAGTTTTCACACCGCATCCGGATTTTTTCAGGAGCCGTCCATGGACAGGCGAGAGAATGGGAGGATAAGATGATTGATCTGATTGAAGTCTTTGACCGGGCGGACAGCGGTCCGTTGATCCCGGATACGGAATACTACATGGGTCGCTTCGTGCCGAAGCTGGCCGAGGTGATCGCCCGCCACCGGATCCGCTGGGACCGGAACACCATCGTCAATACGGACGACGACCTGGCCGACCGGGTGTTTCAGGCGGCGATCGACCTCCTGGCGGAGGCGGGGGCCTACTGCTCCGATACGAACCGGGTGATGATCTTCAGCCGGGAGGAGATCCTCCGCGCGGTGGAACAGGCGCCCAGGGAGGCCCGTTTCGGGGAGGGGCGCGAGGCGAAGACGATGTACGGTCGGGCGTTGGATGATCCGGCACGCCCCTGGATCCACATCGGGGGGGGGATCTACACGACGGATGAGCAGATCTACCTGGACACCGTGGAGGGGATGGCCTCCATCGCGATCGTCGATTCTCTCAGCGTCCCCTCGATCCTGCATCTCCGCGGGAAGGACGCCCGGGTCCGCTCGCCCCAGGAACTCCTCGCGGCGATCAAGACGGTGATCCTGGCCCGGGAGGGGATCCGCCGCTCCGGTAGGGCCGGCCTCCCCATCATCAACGGGATCTCCGCCGCCCCGAACGCGGTCTCGATGATCGCCGCCGCCGCCCCCCAGTTCGGGCTGCGGATCAGCGACGGTTTTCTCGTCGATTTTCTGGCGGAGATGATCGTCAACTACGAGGCGCTGGAGAAGGTGGCCTACTTCAACAGCATCAGCGCCAACATCGGCTCCACCTCGACGCCGCTCTTCGGCGGATATGCGGGCGGGGCGGAGGGGGTGGCCGTCCTGGCCACCTGTTATCTGATC
>JBFYYH010000023.1:0-3274 GCA_041310125.1 Syntrophaceae bacterium
CAGGCCTTGACCGATGAGCCGGCCGCCTTGAGGTCGCCGATCGCGGGCTCGGCGAAGGTCGCGCCGACCCCGAGAATGAAGGAAAAGACGAGGATGATGGGAAGTCTGGACTTTTGGGGGAGCTTCAGGCCGATCACCTCGCCCAGCGGCATCAGCCCCAGGACGAGCCCCTCCATGAAGAAGGCGAGCCCGACGATCACCAGCGAGAGACCGGCAGCGATGAGGGCGGCCTGCGCGACGGGAATTCCCAGGACCAGCGTCTGGAAGAGGGTCAGGTAGGCGATGATCAGCGCGACGGCCTTGACCTGCGCCACCAGCCGGCTTCGGATGTAGGGCAGCAGCATCCCCATGCCTTGCCGGAAGCCGACCCTGATTTTCCCGCCTGCCTGCTGCTGCGCCATCTTTCCTCCGCTCGATCTCGAAAGGCGAGAAGGTTCCTTGATCAAATATGCTGTGATTTCATATCCTTGATGAGATGATCCTACCCCATTCGCTGCGCAATGTCAAGCATTCCGGACAGTATTCCGGATGGGCCAGTTCGCGCAAGAGGTGTTGCGGCGGCAGTCTGTGGATGAACCGCCTCTCCGGAGCTTCTGAGAGACGCTTTCACCCGAACTGGGCGGCGACGGGGCCGTGGTCCCGGAGCAAGGCGCGCATCCGGTCGCAGTCCGGGATGAGCCTGCCGACGCATTGCCAGAAGCGCGGGGAGTGGTCCGGATGGAGGAGGTGAGAGAGTTCGTGGACGATCAGGTAATCGAGGAGATCGGGAGACGCCGCGGCGATCCGCCAGTTGAAGCGGAGGACGCCCGTCCGCGAGCAGCTCCCCCAGCGCCCCTTCTGGTCCCGAATCTCGATGCCCGCCGCCTTCACGCCGAGTTCCGCTGCAAACCGGGGCAGACGTTCCCGGATCCTCTTCCCCGCCCGGCGCTGGTACCACTCCCGGACCGCCCGTTTCACGGCGGCCCTCCCCTTTTCGCCGCTGAGGGCCATCGGAATTTCGACCTGGAAGCGGCCCCGCTTTAGACGGCAGAGCGGCGCTCCTTCTCGGGACAGGGAAGAAACCTCCAGCCGGTAGCGCCTGCCGAGGTAGGGGAAAACCTCCCCGGAGATGTATTGCTTCGGCGGATGGGCCGCGCCGCTCTCCCGGATCTTCGCCTGTTTTCGGAGAATCCAGGGGGCCTTTTTCCGGACGATCGCCCGGATCCCTTCTTCGTCCAGCCGCCGGGGCGCAAAGACCGTCACCGCGGAAGCGGAATCGAGGCGGATCGCCACCGTCCGCTTGCGCCTCCCCCGGACGATTTCGTAACGGATCTCGTCGCCGTCGTATGGAATGCAATCCATTCCCGCGCACCCTCCCTGCCGGATCCGGCCGCCCCCTGATCCGCGCCCGTCATCCATCCGGATTCGCCTTTTCCGGTTTTCCGATCCGGTCGAACAGGGCGTAGACGACCGGAATCAGGAAGAGGGTCAGAAAGGTGGCGAAGAGGAGACCGAAGGCGAGCGCAATCGCCATCGGCGAGCGCATCTCCGCCCCCTGCGTCGTGCTCAGGGCCATCGGCAGGGCGCCGAGGATGGAAGTCAGGCTCGTAATCAGGATCGGTCGGAGGCGAATGGTGGCCCCCTGAATGACGGCCTCAATGGCGGGCACGCCCCGCCGGCGGAGGCGGTTGATGTAGTCGATCATGACGATTCCGTTCCGGACGACGACGCCGCAGAGCATGATGAACCCCATGAAGGCGGGCACCGAGAGGGTCTTCCCGAAGAAGAGAAGGCCGAAGACGACGCCGATGAAGGAAATGGGCACGGTCAGCATGATCACGAAGGGATGGCCGAGCGACTCGAAGGAGGCGGCCATCACCATGTAGATGAGGATGATCGCAATGAGGAGTGCGTAGACGAGGGATTCGAAGGCCTCCTGCATGTCCTTGTAGGTGCCGCCGTATTCGACGAAGTACCCCTCCGGGATTTGGATATCCCCGACAGCCTTCCGGATGTCGGCCACAATACCGCCCGTATCCCGGCCGAAGGTATTCGCCTTGACGGTCACCTTCTTCTCCTGGTTCTCGCGGTTGATTTTCACCGGCCCCAGTTTCTGGACGATATCGGCAATCTGGTAGAGGGGGATGAGCTGCCCCGTCGGAGAGGCGATTCGGATATTCCGGACGTCCTCGACCGACTTCCGATCGAATTCCCGGAAGCGGACCCGGATGTCGTATTCATCCCCCTCGATCCGGAACTTCGTCGGCACCACCCCCAGGATCGCGGCCTTCACCGTCTCCGCCACCTGGCCGACGGTCAGCCCCATCTGGGAGGCCTTCTCCCGGTCGACCAGGATCTGGAGCTCCGGCTTCCCGATTTTGAGCGTCGTATCCACGTCCCGAAGCCCCGCCACCCCCTTCATCCGTTCGGCGATCTGTTCCGTGATCGTCTTGAGCCGGTCCATCTCCTTCCCGAACACCTTCACGAGGATGGGGCTGTTCTCCCCAGTCTGTCCCAGGAAGAGCTGCCCCATGTCGAAGAACTCGATCACCGCGCCGGGAACCCTGGGCAGACGGCCCCGGATGTCGTCCATGACAAGGTCCATCGAACGGACCCGATCCTCCTTCTCCGCAAGACGGATGAAGATCTGCGCCTCGTTCACGTCCGCCGTCCCGGAGCCCCAGGCCACATCGATCTTCCGTTCCCGGGAAAGGCCGATGAAGGAAACGGCGAAGCGCGCCTCCGGCTGGGAGAGGATCCCCTCCTCGATCCCCCGAACGACCCGGTTCGTTTCCGTGAGATCCGTCCCGACAGGCATCTTGACGTTCATCATCAGGATCGGGATATCCTGCTTCGGCATGAATTCCGTCCCCAGGAGAGGGGCAACCCCCAGACTCGCCGCAAAGGTCACGACGGCCGCCAGGATGACGGTCTTCCGGTGGGTGAGAGACCAGCGGAGCCCCCGCACATAGACTCGGCGCGCCCGCCCGAAGTGGCGGGTGAAAATCTGCGCCCCGTCCGCAGATGCCTTGCCTGCCTCGCGGCCCTCCCGTTTCCGGAAGAGGAGCGAAGCCAGGACGGGGACCATCGTCAGCGACACAAACAGAGAGGCAAACAGGGCGAGCGTTACCGTCACCGCCAGCGGCCGGGAGAGGCGCCCCGCGATCCCGGTGGAGAGGACCATCGGCAGGAAGACCACGACCGTGGTCAGCGTGGAGGCGGTGATCGCCATCGCCACCTCCTCCGCCCCGCGTCTCGCCGCGGTGATCCGGTCCTCCCCCTCCTCGTCGAGGGG
>JBFYYH010000024.1:0-3007 GCA_041310125.1 Syntrophaceae bacterium
CGATCTTCTCATGATGGCGGCCGGCAATCTCGGGGACCGAACGGAGGTTCCGCGGAAAATAAAATTTATCGAGGATGATCCGGGTCTTGACGGGATGCTGGTTCATCTCCTCCCGCTCCTCGGGCGTGAAGACGCCGTCCTTGAGCAGAACGGCGTCCCGGATCCCGATCTTGCCGATGTCGTGGAGCATCGCCGCCAGCCGGAGAACCTCGGCTTCATTCCGGTCGAGCCCCATCTCCCGGCCGATCATCAGGGAATATTCGGTGACCCGCAGGGAGTGCCCCGCGGTCAGGGGGTGCCGGGCATCGACGATGGCCGCCAGGGTGCTGATCGAACTGTTGAAGGAGAGCCTCGCCTCATCGATCAGGAAGGAATTCTCCAGCGCGATTCCCACCTGGGAGGCGAGTCCCTTCAGGAAGAGCTCGTCCCGCTGGTCGAAGAACGCACCCTCGTTCTTGTTGATCACCTGCAGGACGCCGATCATCTGCCCCGAGGGGTTCTTCACCGGAACGCAGAGGACGGACCGTGTCCGGAAGTTGTTGATCAGGTCGAAGGAGCGGTCGAAATAGGGGAGCTCCCAGGCGTCGGCGATGTTGATCCCTTCGCCCGTCTCGGCCACCCGGCCGCTGATCCCCTTGCCGATGGGCAGGGTGATCGGGTCGATTCCCTCGGCAACCTTGGTCCAGAGTTCGCGGCGATCCCAGTCGATCACGTAGAGGCTGGTCCGCTCGACCGACATGACCGAAGTCACCCGGCTGATGATCAGGGGGAAGAGCTTGCTGGACTCGAGTTCCGCGGTGAGATCGGAGGCCAGCGCGATCAGGCTGGCGAGCAGTTCCTTCATGTGCTCCCGCTCGGTCAGCTGGTCGGCGGCGGTCTGGAAGATCGTGTTGAAGGAGCGGATGAGGCTCTGGATCTCGTTTCCCTCGTCGGCCTCGACGCCGCCCTGGAGGCGCTCGTTTGTATTTGCCTCGATCGTCTGGTCGCCGAAACCCTTCCTGCCCTCGGTCACCTCCGCCGAGCGGAGGTGGATTTCCTGCGTGAGCCGCTCCAGAGAACGGATCCAGCGGAACATCAGGAAGAAGCTCAGGAGCGGGAAAAAGAGCATGACGAGCAGCCCGTAGGTGATCGTCTCGCCGATCCGGCCGCTCCCGTCGGCCTCGATGAGGGGCTGAAGGTTCTGGTAGACGAGGAAGACCATGATCAGCAGCGGGAGCAGACAGGAGAGGGCGAAGAAGGAGAGAAAGACCTTCCTGGATTTTTCCCCTGCCATCGACTTGAAGAACTGCATCAGCGACTCTGCCTCTTCATGGACTCCGGTTGTTTCATATCCGCTGCCGGGGGTACGAACCGCACCCGCAAGGGCAATCCTCTTTCTGTCAGGATCTATATGCGAAAAGGGATAGGATGTCAAACGGATTCCATTCAGGATCGCGGCGGAATGCCGTGCCGATCCGCAGGCACTGCGCCTTCTTGTGCTTTAAATTGCAAACGTCTGGAAATTGGAACGCCCTTCCGGTATAATCCCCCCTGTCGCGGAACGAATCGATGCGACCGACAGGTCCTTTCCGAAAGGAGCGACCACGAGGAGGAAGAGCTGTGGGAGAGATGAATTCGAGCCTGGTCCTGATCGGATTTCTGATCATCCTCATCTGCCAGGACATCGTGGCCATCAAGGCGTTCAAGCGGAGCGCGCGGGAGGGGCTTTTGTGCGCCGTCCTTCCGGGTTACGCGCTCTACTACGGGAGCCGGGAAGAGACGCGGCAGGTCAAACCGGTGATCGGCTGGCTGGCCGGTCTCGGGATCATCTTGCTGGGTTTGCTCGGCTGAAGAGGACAGAGGAGAACAGGAGGTGAGGATATGAAAGGGAAGGATGTCGATTATTTTGCGGCCCTCTATGATGTGGCCAGGGTGATCAATGCCTCCCTGGAGCCGTCGAAAGTCCTGGAGAAGATCGTGCAGTGCGTGGTCAGGGCCATGGGCGTCAAGGCCAGCAGCATCCGTCTCCTCGATTCCCGGGAGAGGAGGCTGGTGCTGGGGGCGTCCAGCGGCCTCTCCAAGGGGTATATCCGCAAGGGGCCGATTCTCATCGAGGAGAGCGGGATCGACCGCAAGGCGCTTAAGGGGCGCCCCGTCTGGATCGAGAACGTCCAGACGGCGAAGGATTTCCAGTACGGCGCCAAGGCGAAGGCGGAGGGGATCCAGTCGGTGCTCGTCGTGCCGCTCCTCCTGGAGAAGAAGGCGATCGGCGTGCTCCGGGTCTACTCGGACAAGATCCGCAGGTTCGGCGACGGGGAACTCAAGTTCCTCAAGGCCGTGTCCAACCTGAGCGCGATCGCCCTCGACAACGCCCGCATGCACGAAACGCTCCGGGTTCGCTGCGATCTGATGGCGGCGCACAAGTACCGGATCGACGACAATTGACCGCTTCTGGAGAAAAGGAGGTCCGTATGATTCGCCTGGGCATCAATGGTTTTGGCCGGATCGGGCGGCAGGTCTTGAAGGCCGTCCTGAGCCGCTATCCCGAATCCCTTCAGGTCGTGGCGGTCAATGATCTGTTCGACGTGGAAACGAACGCCCACCTGTTTCAGTACGACACGAACTACGGCCGTTATCCGGGCCGGGTTGGCGTGAAGAAGGAGAGTTTCATCATCGACGGGAGGCCCATCAAGAGCCTGGCCTTCCGCGATCCCGCCGAGATCCCCTGGGACGACGAAGGGGTCGAGATCGTCATCGAGAGCACGGGCCTTTTCCTGACCGGCCCGAAGGCCGCCGCCCATCTCCAGGCCGGGGCGAAAAAGGTGATCATCACCGCCCCCGCCAAGGAGGAGGACCTGACGGTCGTGATGGGGGTCAACCACAAGAGTTATCAGCCGAAGAAGCATCATATCATCTCCAACGCCTCCTGCACCACAAACTGCCTGGCCCCGCCGGTCATGGTCGTCCACAAGGCGTTCGGCATCGAGAAAGGGATGATGACGACGGTTCACGCCTATACGAACGACCA
>JBFYYH010000025.1:0-4151 GCA_041310125.1 Syntrophaceae bacterium
TGATCCTGCCGCCCGGGGCCTTCATCACCATCGGATTCATCATGGCCTTTGTCAACCGGATGGAGAAGAAGGTTTCCTGAGGCGGGAGCAAGGGTTGGACCTATGAAACTATTCGGCATATTTTTTGCGGCGTTCCTGATCAACAACATCCTGTTGATCCGCTTCCTCGCCCTCTGTCCCTTCTTCGGGGTTTCGGCGAAAGTGAGCACCTCCATCGGGATGAGCTTCGCCGTTATCTTCGTGATGGCCATCTCCTCAGCGATCTCCTGGGTCCTCTACCATGCGGTTCTGACGCCATTCCACCTGGAGTTCCTCAGAACGGCGGCCTTCATCCTGACGATCGCCTCCCTCGTCCAGCTTGTGGAGCTCTACCTGAAGAAGATGATCCCCAATCTCTACCGGGCGATGGGGATCTACCTCCCCCTGATCACGACGAACTGCGCGATTCTCGGGGTGGCGTTCCTGGCGATCGACTACAAATTCAATTTTCTGGAGGCGATCATCTATTCCGTGGGGGTGTCGGCCGGCTTTTCCCTGGCGCTGATCCTGTTCGCCTTCATCCGCGAGCGGATGGCCCTGGCGCCGATCCCCCGCTGGTTCAAGGGTTACCCGATCGCCTTCATCACGGCGGCGCTGATGTCGCTGGCATTTCTGGGCTTTTCCGGGATGTTCGGTCTCTAAGAGGGCGGATGGGACCGGCGGTTATCCGGTTTTTGGCTTTGTGTGACGGATCATGCTGATACTGATTGCGATTCTGGTTTTGGGCGGGATGGGGCTCCTCTATGCCGGCCTGCTCGGCTTCGCGGCGGATTATTTCCACGTAGAGGAGGATCCGCGGATTGCCCGGATAATGGCGGTCCTTCCCGGCGGGAACTGCGGCGCCTGCGGCCTGGCGGGCTGTAGGGACTACTCGGAGAAGGTGATCCTCGGCGAGGCGGGCGTCGGCGCCTGCACGGCGGGGGGCGCAACGGTCGGAGAGAAGATCGCGGCGATCATGGGGGTCGAGGCCGCGGCGTTCGAACGGAAAGTGGCTGCCATCCACTGCGGCGCAAAAGAGGAGCAGAGGAAACCCAAGGCCCGGTACACCGGGATCCGGACCTGTTTCGCGGTGAACATGGTCGACGGGGGTGGTCTTGCCTGCAGCTACGGCTGTCTCGGATACGGCGACTGCCAAATTTCCTGTCCTTTTGACGCGATCCGGATGGAAGACGGCCTCCCCGTCGTCGATGCCGAAAAATGCACGGGCTGCGGCAACTGCGTGACCGCCTGTCCGAGAAAGATCATTTCGCTCCGTCCCCTGGATGTGGACGTGGTCGTCGCCTGCTCGTCGCGGGATACCGGGGCGGTGACGAGAAAGACCTGCCCGGTGGGGTGCATCGGCTGCAAGATCTGCGTCAAGCAGGTTCCGGAGGTCTTCACGGTGGCCGACAATCTGGCGATCGTCGATTACGGAAAGATCGGCGTTTCCTGCGAGGCCGCGATCGAGAAATGTCCGACGAAGTGCATCGTCCTGCAGTAACCGGAACTCTCTCCCCTGACGCAGACGGAATCCGTCAAGGTCCGACGGCGGACCGAGCGCAAATCCCGTTTGTCGGAAAGGTTTCTCCTGCGGGATCATGACCGGCGGTCATGATTGGTGCTTGACTCCAAAATCGAATCATGTTAACCGACGGCGGCCGGAAGGGACATGCCTCGGCGGCATGATTTCTTTGCATTTCACATTTCTCTGCAGAATTCGAATCAAGGGGTGCACGGGTGTTGAAAGAGAGCGATAAAGTGGGTGCGGTCATGGTGGTCGGGTCGGGAATCGCCGGGATTCAGGCGTCCCTCGACCTCGCCAACTCCGGGATGAAGGTCTATCTCGTGGAGAAGGGGATCAGCATCGGCGGCGTCATGGCCCAGCTGGACAAGACTTTCCCCACGAACGACTGTTCGGCCTGCATCCTCTCCCCGAAGCTCGTCGAGGTCGGACGGCATCCCAACGTCGAGATCATGACCGGAAGGACCGTCGAGGCCGTCGAGGGGGAGGCGGGCCGGTTCAAGGTCCGGATGACGAAAGCCCCCCGGTTCGTGGACCTCGACAAGTGCACCGGCTGCGGGGACTGCGCCAATGTCTGCCCGGTTTCGGTCAAGTCCGATTTCAACGAGGGGCTGAGCGACCGCAAGGCCACCTACCGCCATTTCCCCCAGGCCATCCCCTCCGGTTTCGCGATCGACAAGATCGGAACCTCCCCCTGCAAGGCCGCCTGCCCCACCCACATCAGCGTCCAGGGCTACGTCGCCCTGATCGCCGCGGGGAAGTTCAAAGAGGCGCTGAAGCTCATCAAGAGGGACAACCCCTTTCCGATCGTCTGCGGCCGGGTTTGCAACCACCCCTGCGAAGAGGCGTGCAAACGGGGAGAGGTGGACGAGCCGATCGACATCATGCACCTGAAGCGGTTCGTGGCCGACCTGGATCTCCACGACGAGACCCGCTTCCTACCCGAGGTCAAGGAGAAGAAGGGGAAGAGGGTCGCCGTCGTCGGCGCCGGCCCCGCCGGCCTGACCGCGGCCTACTACCTGGCGATCGAGGGGTACGAGATCGACGTCTTCGAGTCCCTGCCGGTCGCGGGCGGCTGGCTTGCCGTCGGCATTCCCGAGTACCGCCTCCCCAAGGATGTCCTCCGGGCCGAGATCCGGGTCATCGAGGACCTCGGGGTCCGGATTCACCTCAACACCCGGATAGGAAAGGACATTCCCTTCGAGAAGCTGCAACAGGATTACGATTCCGTCTTCATCGGCTGCGGAACGGTCCTCTCCAGCAAGCTCGACGTCCCCGGGGAGGATCTGCAGGGGGTCGTCCACGGGGTGGATTATCTCAAGCGGATCAACCTGGGCGAGAAGGTCTTTCTCGGCGACCGGGTTGCCGTGATCGGCGGCGGAAACGTGGCGATGGACGCGGTCCGCACGGCCGTCCGGACCGGATCGAAGGACGTCTTCATCCTCTACCGCCGCTCCCGCGCCGAGATGCCCGCCTCCCCGGAGGAGATCGAGGAGGCCCTCGAGGAGGGGATCCGGATGGAGTTCCTGGTTGCCCCGCTCCGCATCCTGGGCGCAGGCGGGAAGGTCACCGGGATCGAATGCATCCGGATGGAGCTGGGCGAACCGGACGCCAGCGGACGGCGCCGCCCCATCCCCCTGAAGGGCTCCGAGTTCACCATCGACGTGGACGCGATCGTCCCGGCCATCGGCCAGGCGGCGGACCTCTCCTTTGTTCCGAAGGAGAGCGGCATCGCGATCAGCAAGTGGAACAACTTCGAAACGGACCCCGTCACCTTCGCGACGAACGTCCGCGGCGTCTTCGCCGGCGGCGACGTGGTGACCGGTCCGGCCACGGTCGTCAAGGCCGTCTTCGCCGGGAAGGAGGCGGCCGTCTCGATCGACCGCTTCCTGAAGGGGGAGGAGGTCGCGGCGGGCCGGGCGAAGGACTGGACGAAGGGGCTTGCCGACCAGGCCGATGTCTCGACGGTGGCCAAGACCCCCCGGGTTCACTATCCCCTCCTGAAGGCGGAGGAGCGGAAGGGCGATTTCCGGGAAGTGGGGATCGGCCTCTCCGAAGAGGAGGCCGTCCGCGAGGCGAACCGCTGCCT
Organism: Syntrophaceae bacterium; assembly: GCA_041310125.1. GTDB lineage: Bacteria > Desulfobacterota > Syntrophia > Syntrophales > UBA5619 > JAKAFS01. The sequence continues at coordinate 3,630 of JBFYYH010000025.1, forward strand.
CTCCTGCGGGATCTGCTCCGAGTGCTACCAGTGCGTGGAGGCCTGCATCGCCAAGGCGATCGACCACGAGATGACCTTTTCCGAAGAGGAGATCGAGGTCGGCTCGATCATCGCAGCGCCGGGCTTCGAGGTTTTCGATCCGCGCCTGCGCGGCGAGTACGGCTACGGTTTCTACCCGAACGTCGTGACCAGCATCCAGTTCGAGCGGATCCTCTCCGCCTCCGGACCCTATTTCGGCCATGTCCAACGGATCTCCGACGGCAAGGAACCGAAAAAGATCGCTTTCATCCAATGCGTGGGATCGCGCGACACCTCCTGCGACAACAGCTGGTGCTCCTCGGTCTGCTGCATGTACGCCACGAAGGAGGCGATCATCGGCAAGGAGCACGCCAAGGGGCTCGAACCGACGATCTTCTTCATGGATATCCGAGCCCACGGCAAGGACTTCGACCGCTTCGTGAACCGGGCGAAGAATGAGTACGGCATCCGCTACATCCGCTCCATGCCCTCGACCGTGAAGGA